>JAFQDR010000055.1 GCA_017415945.1 Oscillospiraceae bacterium | reverse complement strand
GACCACCACAGAAGCCACCACGACAGAGACCACCGAAACCACACCCGGCAGCAGCGAAATCGATGCTGAATGGATCATTGGTACCGGTGCTGCCAAGGCCGGCGAGACTGTGACCATCTCTGTCACTGTCAAGGGCGACACGGACGGCATCACAAGCTACATGCTCGACATGACCGCAGATGCAGGCCCCATCGCACAGGCTGATCCCGCTCCTGCCGCAGGCGATGCTTATGCAGCCCTCGACTTCATCTACAACCTCGATACGCTGACCTTCAACGGTACGGATTATGATGCGGAGCAGAATTACATCGCTGAAGACGGCGCTGTTGTCTTCGAAATCACCTTCCTGATTCCCGAGGATGCCGCTGCCGGCACGCGCTACGATCTCGCATTTGAAGAGCTCTCTCTGTTCAATGCCGATATGATCGAACTGATTCCCACCACAACTTCCGGCTGGATCGAAGTGCTTCCCACCGAGGAAACCGAGGCTTTCACAACAACTGAAACATCCGCAACAACGGAAGCGACTACGACCGTTGCTGAAACAACAACCACTCCCGCAGTGACAACCACGACTTCTGCAACGACCACGACAGCCGTAATGACCACCACAACATCTCCCGCAACATCCACAACACCTACAACCACAACTTCCACAACACCTACAACCACAACTTCCACAACACCCACGACTACAACTTCTACAACTCCCGCTACAACCACGACTTCCGCAACAACTACTACCGCTGCGACAACCACGACTCCCGCAACAACCACTACAGCAGCAACCACCACGACTCCCGCTACAACCACCACAGCAGCAACCACCACGACTCCCGCGACAACTACTACCGCTGCGACAACCACTACAGCAGCGACAACCACTACAGCAGCAACCACCACGACTCCCGCTACAACTACTACCGCTGCGACAACCACGACTCCCGCAACAACCACTACCGCTGCGACAACCACGACTCCCGCAACAACTACTACCGCAGCAACCACCACAACTTCCGCAACAACCACTACCGCAGCGACAACCACGACTCCCGCAGCAACTACTACAGCAGCAACCACCACAACTTCCGCAACAACCACTACAGCAGCGACAACCACAACTTCCGAAACCACTACAACTGCTGAGACAACCACAACTTCCGAAACCACTACAACTGCTGAGACAACCACAACGGAAGAGACTACAACGACCGAGCCGCCCATAACCACCACAGTTGTTGGCTACACCTATGAGGTGACCGGCAAGGACAAGTTCTACTTCTCTCACGACCCCAGAGCATTTGCTGCCGAGGATCTGATCGATGTGATCACAAGATACGCACTGTACTCCGATGGTTCTACAGGCGAAGCAGAGATCGTATCCGACTGGACGACTCTGGACATCGCATTTGACGTGGATAGCTGGCAGAATCCTGAAACCGTATTCGAAACCCAGGTGCTCGATGAAAACGGCGTTGTCAAGCCCGAGTATGATTATCAGGTTTGCTACATCGGTTCCATTCCGGTACGCATTGATGGTCAGGTTACAGAAACCAACGCAACCGCTTACATCGCAGTGAAGGGTGACGCAACACTCGACGGTATGCCCGATGCCGTTGACGCAGCCGAGATTCTGATCTACGCTGCCGCAAAGGGCGCAGGTCTGGAGGCTTACCTCTATTCCGAAACCGACACCATGCTGGAATACTTCGCATACTTCCTGGCCGATGTCACCGGTGAATCCGAGGACTGCGGCGCAGACGGTTCCGTGCTCGATGCACGCGATGCCGCAAACATCCTGGTTTATGCCGCACAGTACGGCGCAGATCTCGATCCCAGATGGGAAGATGTACTGGAAGCACCGCTCCCCAAGTACACCTACAGAATCGCTGAATACAACGGCACACTCCCCGAAGGCAAGAAGTAATTCCTGACTTTGCAATGACATGCTGAAACAAAAGAACGCCTCCCTTCTGGGAGGCGTTCTTGCTGTACTATTTATTCCATTGCCATCTCCGGCACAGCGGGTTCGGTGACGATGGCACTTGCATCATCCGTCTCAGGGATGACGGCGGCCTTTTCGATGCCGAGTGCATCAGCCAGCGCAAGTGCTGTCTCCTCGCCGATACAGAACGTATAGCGGCGCTCCATGAGATTCGTGGTCAGATAGCCATCCTCCGTCACTGCCAGCGACTTATTCACAATACCCAGAAGATCAATGTTGGTGCTGACACCGAACAGCTTGCGGTGATGCGTATCGTCCTCCAGCAGGGGGAGATCCCTGTGCTGCTCAAGCAGTGACAGCAGCAGACCGCGGTCATAGTCCGTGATGCTGCCGCCCTGTTCGGCATAGAGCGTGTGGAAGGATATCGTCTCAGAAAGATGCAGCGCATCCATCATTTCACCAAGCGTTTTGGGCATATAGTCGTGGTGATTTGTGTAGACAAAGTCCGTGTCACAGCCCTGAAACCGGACAGCAACGGCGCATTCCGGTTCGATGCCGCTGATGCGATAAACGGATGCATCGGCATAGCGGATCTCATCGGCATAGCCATCATAGCCCTCGATCACCGTATCGTACAGCCTTTCACCGAGATGCACACGGTCGATCTGCGTGCAGCGGCTGACAAATTCTCCATTTTCGTTTGTAAACGTCACAAACTGCTCGGAGATCGTCTTCTCGTCCCACCGCGGTTCCTCAATGTATTCTTCCGTTTCTGCCGTCGGAGCTTCCGTCTTCACTTCCACATTGTGCGCTGTTTCCGATGACACCTGTGTACAGAATGCCGTTCCTTCCGGAACGCATACTGCGGTTGTGGACATCGGAGCATCTGCGGCGGGTTCACATTTCGTAAATGCCGCCGTTGTTTCCGGTACTGTGTTTTCCTCCGGCAGCAGCGCAGTCTGCACGGCAGCCTGTGTGCCTTCCATTTCGGCTTTCTGTGGCACCGAAGGCATTCTGTCCGGCAGTCTGCGGCCGTATCCCACACCCGCTGCGGTCAGGCAGATGGCACAGGCTGCTGTACCAATGACAGCAGAAGTACGGATTTTTCTGATTCTGTTCTGCTGCGCTTCCCTGTGGGCATCCCGTGCACGGAACACAGCATCTGCAAGTTCATTCGCATTCTTCATAAACAAAGCCCATCCTTTCGAGTTCAAGTTTCAACGCATTCTTGGCACGGTAGGTCAGATCGCCGACCTGACGGCATGACTTCTTCATGATCCCGGCAATGGCCTGCGTGTCAAAATCCTCAAAATATTTCAGGTACAGAACCTGTGCATAGTCGGGCTTGAGCCGCTTCATGGCGGCATGCAGCTGGATTTTCCGTTCTTCGATCAAGTACTGCTGTTCGATATCCGTTTCATCGGAAAGCTGAAATGCCTCATCGATCGGTCTGTCCGCATAACGTGCACGCCTGCGGAGGTAATTGAGCGCCTCATTGCGTGCGATGGCATACAGCCAGGTCTTGAACGAACTTTTCCCGTTGAATTTTGGTTTTTTCACAGCGAGCTTCACGAAGGTGGCCTGCATGATTTCCTCCGCCTCACAGATATTCTTCACAATGCTGTGCAGATAGAGCGACAAGCCCTGATAATAGGTCTCAATGATCACAACCAGTTCATCATCATCACCAGCCAGGAAACGGCGGTAGCGATCCGCATCGTTGCCCATTTGATTCCCTCCCTCCGGATCTGCAAATTTGCTTTTCACTTATTAGACACAGCTGCGGCCATTTTTTCGCAGTCGGATCTAAGATTTCATAAAAAAGGCTTCCGGCACGCCGGAAGCCCTTCCCTCTTACAAAAAACACTATTCAAGCACGCACGCCGCATGTTCTTCCAGATACGCCATCGCCCAGGCGAGCTCATAATCCTCTCCCCTGAAGAAAATCTGCACTGCGGCATCATAATCAAACGGAATGCGCACCTCAACCGGATTGCGGCTGATGCGGTCGGGCGCAGTATCCACATTCGGTACGCTCTCTTCGTTCAGAATCAGTCCGACCGGATAGGAAACAACCATCAGACCATCGGAAAGCACGCAGTTGCCGCCGGTTTCCTGATTGCAGCCGTTGGGATCGGTCATGCCTGCCAACGTCACATTCGGGAGCTTGGAAAGATAGAGCGATGTACCATCACCGGCACTTGCGCAGTTGTAATTCGTCAGTGCCACGACCTGCAGATCGGCAAACTCGCCGTCGCCCTTGATACCATGATCGGAAACGCTGATGTATTCGCCGTTTCTGCGGATGCCGAGGCCCTGGCCATACCAGTCCTCTTCGGTCAGCAGACTGGTCAATGCACAGCCGATCTCATCAAAGCCGCCGAAATTATTCCGCAGATCAATGACAAGGTACTCCATGCCCTGCGCCCTCAGCTCACGCAGATTCTCACGGAACATCTCCCTTGCCCAGATATGATCGCCCATGATATAGGCAAGCGTATCCTGAAAATCGCTGCTTGTTACCTCTGCATTCAGTACCAGATAACCGCATTTGTCATCGAGCATGCGGACACTGAAATTCGCATCCAGAAATGCTTCGAACTGTTCATCCGTTTCCAGCTCCGGCATACGGGAGAATGTATCAGCGGCCTTCCTGGCGGGGGACTCTCCTCCGAGATCGGAAAGCGTCACGGTCATTTCCGTGCCGGTCGCATACTTCACAGTCACATCGATGGTCTCACCGCCGATGCCGGACAGCTGTATCGGTGCAATGCGGTCGGCATTGGCTTTCACAGGAAAGCCCTGATCCCTTGTGTCCTCCAGAAGTGCCTGCCCGATGGGTTTGCCGTTCCAGTGGGTGATGAGGGTGCCATCCTCGATGCCGAGCTTCTGCACCTCTTCCGTTGTGCAAACGGCAATGACATCGCCGTTATCGAGCTGCACCATTGAAAGGCCGTAATTGCGGGGCTTGTCCGGCAGCGGATAAGTCTCCGTATCAAAGCCCGGCGACACCCAGACATGGCCGTCATGCAGCTCCATGCAGAACTGATTCACGGCATCGTAGAACTTTGCAGGATCCTGTGCTTGTTCCGCCTCCTCGACAAGGGGCATGTACTTTTCTTCCAGTGCGGCAAAGTCGACTTCCTTCCAGTCCTTGAGGACATACGTTCTGTCCATCTGCTCTGCAAGCGCATGGAAGGAATCGGTATAGCTCATATGTGCATAATTAAAGCAGTTCGGGGATGTGGCGCAGAAATAGAAGCCGAGCAGAGCGGACAGCACGCCGGTGAGGCAAGCGGTCACCCTGTAGCCGATACTTCGCTTGGCAAAAGGCACGGGCAGAAGTGCCAGCAGCGCAATGGCGTACAGAAAAATGAAAAAGCTGGCAATGAGCGGTTCACCGAGCGCATAGATCAGGAAATGGATGACGGCAGCGGCAAGCGGAAGAAGGCAGAGCAGCCGCCAGATTCTGATTTTCTTGGCATCCTCTTTCCAGAAGTGGTGAAGGATGGCCAGAACGGCCATGATGAGCAGGATGCCGACACACCAGATGATGTGCGTCTTGTTCGCCATGTCAAAGGCATGGCGGAGCGAACCGAAAACTGTATCCATGTGCAATCTCCTTTCAGATTCAGTCAAAAGACCGATTACAATCATCATTTCAGGCAGTTTATCCGCTCATACCCGAATGTGCGTCTGGATTCTGTCGGACATGAGCGATGTGCCGTGCATGAATTTGACACGGCTTGTCATCCCTAACACGGACTTCGTGGCTAAACTCTGATAGACTTTGCCTATCGGAGTTTAAGGGATTAGTATCATTATAACATACTCAAAATCAATTTGCAATGGTCAAATCAAAAAGCCCGAAAGCCATCATGCAGCTCTCGGGCTATCATTGCCTCCAATCATTCCTCCTGCGCCGTCTGTCCGCTTTTGGACTGATGCCTCACGCAGCATTGGGAGCCATAATCAGACCATGATTGCGCTTTGTGATTCCAAGTGAAAGAGCATAGTCATAGACTTCTCCTCCGGCATCCGATAAAGCACAGCACATGATTTCCGTGAATACAGAGGCATGGGAAGCAAGCATATCCTTCTGTATTTCTATGGAAGAACTTCATTAACAAGAGAAAACCTCTGATGCAGCGCATCAGAGGTTTTTGTGCTTATTCTTCTGACTCAGTAAAATAGCCCATTTTTGCCAGAATGTAGAAATCCACGCCGACGCAGTCTGTCCAGAAGATGTAGGGAGGGCATTCATGGACGGAGGGATCCCATACATACCGCATGAATTCGCTGTCTGCAAGCTCCAGATATTCTTTCGCATCACCTGCCTCAGTACCCATCTGATCTAAAATGATTTCGCTGTATTTCGTGATAAGATCTTTCGATAGCATCGCTTCGTACATATCAAATTTTGCTTTCGAGACTCGCTCATATTTTACTGTAATCTTCTTTTCGATGGGGATGTCCGGATTATATTCATGAATGTTGGTATCGGTAAGCTGGTAGGATTCCCATGCAGAAAACATCTCATAGATTTTTTGATTCGTGAAATCAGAAGGCGGAACATCGTCGGCAGCATAGCCCGTCAACTCAGACAGTATCTGGGTGATTTCTTCCTCCGTGAAATAAAAGGGAATTTCGTTGACGATCGCCGCAAGCTTGTAGGAAAGTGCCGCAGACATCATCTCGGAGATTTCTTCATCCGTATATTCCACAGGCTCACCGTTATCCAGATGATAAATGTACACCGGCATGTCACCCAGAACCGCCAGAAGGGGTGTCATCGGCATCAGGAATTTTTCGTCTGTGAAATCGTCCATCAGTTCATGGCCGCGAATTGCGGCATTTCTTAATTCACGGGTGGCAGTAGTGCCGATGCCCATAAGACCGAAAATGTCCTCAATGACAACGATTTCTTCAACTGTATATCCGAGATTTCTTGCAGCTTGGATGACATTGTAGCGAACACTTAGAAAATCGCTGCGTGTATCGTAGCCATACCCCATGGATTTATACCAGATATTGGCGACATCCTCCTCAGTAAAGCCGCTTTGCGTCATCTGATACGCAGCACGGCTCAGGAGGATACCGTCGATATGTCCGTCTGAGAGGCTCCAATGCTCGCCGAAATATCTTGTAGGGTATTTATAGTCACAAAGAAGCTCTGTTTCTGTACCCGTAGGGTCACGCATCACCTTATCGGCAACAGTTTCTCCCATCTTCCAGTTGCCTTCCACCAGACATCCGAAAATATCGGCATAGCCTTCATTTATGGCTTCACTCATATAACCGCCGTCGCTAAGATCTCCGACTACATGGTAAAAAACGCCATGGGTGTATTCATGTGCCATCGTATCTAAAGCACCGCAGGGAGGGTAAGTGAACAAAGTATCTTCAGGTGCGGCAATAAAGTATTCGCCAATTGGGAAAAAAGCAGCGTTATCTTTAACAGATTTCATATCGACTGCACAGGCAATCAGTTGTCCTTTTCCGTCAAGGGAATTTCGATTCAGATGCTCCAGATACCAGTCATAGGTATCACGAAGATTGACATAGGAGGATACCGCACGTTTATTGTCAAAGTTTTTTACATATAACATTGGCATAAAATTGGCTTTGAATGCACCAAGTATAACTTCTGTGCCGTTCTGAGCGAGCTCGATGGCATCGAATGTATTTTGAATATACGCAACAAAATCTTCCGGCGTAAACGAATTATTTGATAAAAATATGTGCATTTGCTCCAAAGCCATGATTTGTGACAGGACTTGATTTCCATCAAAATTACTTCTGACAATCATTTTGTAAAACTCATCCATATCTGCATGAGCAACTGAAATTCTACGGAAGGGATCATGCATATAGTAAAGATCGGTGATCGGCATATCAATTCGACTCACTATAAATTCACGTTCGTTTCCGAATACATCCTCTGCCTGCACAGTTTCTGTTGCACATAAACCGTTTAACAATTTAGCCCAGCAAATCAAATCTGCTTCCTCACTCGCCCCCGCCGTCTTCGAAGAAGCCGTTTCGGTTTCCGCTGCATCGACAATTGCCTGTGCAACCTGTGTGTCCAGCAGAGTATTGATCGTGCTGCTCTTGCTGAGAATCTCCTTTGTTTCGGCATCTACTTCCAATTTGTACGTCTTGAGCGTTTTTTCATTCTCAAATGCATCCATGGATGCCGCATAGAAACGATATGCAGGAGAGGGGCAGCCGTTCGTATCCACATAGATGCCCTTTTCGGGGACAGCAACGACAGCTTCTTCGCCAAGCTCGGCGGCTGCAATCGCAGTCAGCTCCTCCTCCGTCATGGAGAAGTCGCAGTTGACCTGTGTATCTCTGCAAACATGCAGGTTGATTGCCTCCAATTTGCCATCCTCTTTCACCGTCATCGAAACCGAATTGTTCCAGTAGGGGATGCCGTTGCACACCTGCCGCAGCTTGTAGGTCTTGGTGCCGTTGCCGGGCATAACATCCTCTGCAACGAACTGGTGGGACTCATCGAGATTGAATAGGGGACGATACAGCTCCATGACATAAAGTGCGTCCTCCATGGAAGTGACCTTCGTCTGTCCGAAATTGCCGTAAACACTGAAAATGTTCTCCTCGTCTTCATCTTCAAAGCCTACGAACAGATGATGCGTTGCCTCGCCCGATGCGACTTCCTCTTTTGTCAGCACATAGACCTCGCTTCGGTGGACGTGATCGGTCTTGATGACATTAAAACTGAAATCCGCCTCGCCCTTTCCAAGACCGTAGCGGATGGCAGCAGTAAGGGTAACCTCCTGGTTCTCGGACTCAGGACGCTGCACCTTGCCTTGTGCATCCAGTACTTCATCGTTCTTCGAACTCCACTTGATCGGTACTGCCTTGCCGTTTGCAAGATAAATCTCCGTGGGAACGTAAATGTCCTGCGTGACGTATTCGTGATAATCATAGCCGCTGTATCCAAAGGAATAGGGGGTAAGATTGCTGCTAAGCAGATCGGTCGCTTTTTTGTTGCTCCACCGAATCAGTAGAATCACGCCGACAATCAGCAGCACGATGATGAGGAAAATCCATAGGGCTTTCCCTTTTTTCTTCTTTTTGCCCTTGCCCTCCTGTGGTGCATACAGTGCCGCATAGGATGCGGATGCAGCATTCTGCGGAGGTACGGGGGGATTCATAGGTGCCTGACTCATGCTCATCCTCCATTCTGAAAAGTATTATTATTATACCATTTTCAGTATGATCTGTCAACAGGATTTACATTTAAAGGGCAGAGGGATTCTTCAGCATAAAAAACTTCCGATATCAAATGTCGGAGGTTTGCTGATAGGGTAACCCTATTTAAATCATGTTCCCGTATCCATGCAAAATTGTTTTGACAGGCTCATTCCCGTTCTGTGGATGCATCGCTTTTCGTTTCATAATACAATAGCAACGCAGCGATAAACAGGGTGGGGATGACACCGATCAGCCCGATCTCCGATGGACCGAAAATGGAGCGTTCCGGATGCAGGTCGTTTCTGAAAAACCACAAACCCGGAGATGCGTTGATGCAGGCGTGGAACAGAGTGGGCAGCCATATGCTTTCTGACTGTTCGTATAGAAAATCCGCAATGATTCCTACTGCTGTGCAGAAAAGGGGAAAGGCAAAAAGGCCGAGCAACGGTGCGCCTATGTATTCTCTGCCGTATTCATATCCTGCAACCAGCATAGCAGGGAAGTGCCATGCGCCCCATATCACACCGCCCAGCAGCCGTCCTTTGATTCTGCCGAATTTTTGCTTCAGCTCCGGATAGAGGAAACCACGCCAGCCGATTTCTTCACCAAGTGCCAGAATACAGGGAACAAAGAGCATGAACGGCGCGAGGGAATCGGAGACCAGGTTTAGGAATCCGTCCGAGTGAACATAGTCTTCGGGGAACACCAGGTAATATAACACGCCTCCCATGATGCTCATTACTGTCGGCAAAAGCCACGCTGTGAGCAAGAGCAGCAGACTTTTCAGTTCCAAGCGGATACCCCATCCCATTTCACTGATGTCTGCACCTGCAAAAAGCGCTGCGATCAATGGGATAAACATTGCAATGGCGAGCGCGAAGTCAAATACATCTTCTCCACAGAACCAACCGCATATCGTGATGACTAATGTAATTGCAAATGTGATGATGAGATATTTTCTGCACTTTGACATAGCGTCACTCCTTTTTTGCGGTTGTCAATTCGTATTGATCAGTCTGTCCGACCTCCTATATTATACCGCATATTGCCTTGGATTTCAATATGTAAAGCCGAAAAATCGGACTTTTCTGACCTGTGATCTTTCGGTATGGGAAACCGTATCGCAAAAAGAAAAGCTCCCGATTACTCGGAAGCTTTCAAATGCGTCTAACGGCACAGACGCTGTGCTGGCAGGGGCGGAAGGAATCGAATTTTCCTTTCTGCCATGAATCGCTCCGATTAAAAGGTTCATTTTCATTATATCATGTTAATAACAGCTCGTCAACATCCAATGGTACAACGTTGATTTGTTTTTGTTCTTTTGGTATAATGGATTTGTAACCAACATGAATGGAGTGATCAAATGAAAAAAAGTATGAATGTGCTGGAATATATGCGAAGTCTTACTCCAATCGACACGCATGATTTCAGCCAATCAATTCTCTCAGAATGGACACAGCATTGGTTGACACATTACTGCAACAATATAAAGGAAAGTACGCTTTCCTCCTATGATACAGCTGTAAAGCTGCACATCAATCGTGTTTTAGGCGATGTTCGGTTGACCGAACTTACCTCCGAAGATGTGCAGCTTTTTGTTAACAGCTTATCAATGGGTGTGGGCATCGATGAATTGCTGTCTCCTAAATCAATTCGGAACATCCATGGAGTGCTGCACAAATGCTTGTCCGTTGCAGTAACTGCAAAGCACATCCATGATAACCCTGCTGACTCCACAATCCTTCCTCGTGTGATCAAGCCGGATATACAGCCTCTGACACCTGCACAGCTGCAACGCTTTCTGAAAGCAATCAAGGGGCATAACAAAGAATTGCTCTTTACTGTGGCTGTGTTCACAGGACTGCGACAGGCTGAACTGATTGCACTGACATGGGATTGCATTGATTTCGATAGCGGATCAATTTATGTGTACCGGCAGCTCGTCAAGGAAAAGGGCAAGGGTGGGACTTATAAGTTTACCAGTCTGAAAAACAATAAGACACGAAGACTCTACCCTGCCTCCTTCATCATACATCAGCTGTATGCAGCCAAATGCTCACGGCGTTCTAATAGTGAATATGTATTCACCAACTCTAAAGGAACGCACTACACTCACTATGCTGTGTACAACAGCTTTATCAAGGTTGCAAGGAAGATCGGTCTGGAACACACGCGATTTCACGATCTCCGGCATACATATGCAGTGCTTTCGCTGCAAGCTGGGGACGATGTAAAAACACTGCAAGAGAATATGGGACATCATTCTGCTGCATTTACTTTGGATGTTTATGGGCATTGTACTGATGAGATGAAACGTGCCAGCTCGTGCAAGATGGAACGGTATGTATCCCAACAGTTTCAAACGGTATTGAATACCGAATAATAAAGAAAGGAAATGAAAAATTATGGTGAAAAACAGATTGCATTATGTCGGTGGGCAGCTCTATGTATCTATGGATGCTGCTGGCAGGATTCTTCTGCCCAAGAAGGTATTTTCCTTTCAAGGATACAGAGTTGTCCACGAAGGGAACGATGTACACATCCTCTGTGACAAGTATAACAGTATTCCAGAAGATCGGCGAATCACCATCCAATCCCCTATCCGGAAGAAGCTCAACCTGAAACCGGAGTGCATCTTTCGAGTAGATAAAGCAGAGGAACGGATTATCCTGACAAAGGTTGATCCGGCATTGATTGAGGGGAGCAGGAACACATGACAGATATTTTGAACCAAGATGACTTTGCACTTTCTTTTTCAGAAGAAGTAGATGAAGGTCTAACTGCAAAAATTCAGTCCGTATTCCCTGATACAACGGCAGCGGAATTGAAAGCATTTGCAGCAAATGTGTTGATCGGACATATCCCTGCCCGCAAGCTGAATGAATGTGTCGGAGACACATTCGAACTCTGCGGATTCTATGTGAAGGATGTTATGCTGGTTGCTGGAAATCAAAAGAGAAATGGAAAGTATACAGTACTGTTCGGGCATTGCGGTAAAGAACCTCGTGCTTATGCGACTACATCGGATAAGATCTATGAGGCACTCTCCAAAATCATTGCAGTGTACGGCAGTGCATCAGATTGGAAACAAGGTATTCCAGTCAGAATTCGAGTAAATACGCTTGAAAGCGGAAACAAAACCTATAGTCTGGAAGTCATCTAAAGGAGGATGGACATGAAAACAAGAAAAATTGGAATCTTTAATAACAAGGGAGGTGTGGCAAAAACCACATCAGTCATCAATCTGGCGTACAGCTTGCAGAAGAACGGCAAGAAGGTGCTGGTTGTTGACTGCGACACACAGGAAAACTGCTTTTCGTTCTTTCTGACAAGTACCGTTCCCAATGCCATCCTGCCGACAGAGTATGAGAACATCTCACACACCACATGGGAACGCTACTCGGAGATCGAGGAGAGCGAAACAGACAACTATGACTACATCCTGTTTGATATGCCCCCTGCAATGAGTGATGAGGTCAAGAGCATCATCCGTCACTGCCACAAGATCTATGTTCCGACAATCCTCGGTGAGTTTGAGATCGCCGGTTTGAAAAAAGTAACGGATGAGATCAACCGGCAGGGCGTGAAACTTGGTGGTGTATTTGTTACCATGTATCAAAAGGCAAACGATGAAGAACTGATTGGAGAATTTCGGAGAATCCTGCAAGACAGACTTTTGCAGACAGTAATTCCCTATTCCAAAACGGTGCGTGAAAGCCTGAAGAACGGAATGCCGATCGAGGCGTACTTCCGTGATCGAGCTGTACCGCCAAGCCCTACTGCATGGAAGATCGTCCATGCTTACGAAGATCTTGCAAACGAAGTAATGAGAGGTGAATGAGGATGGCAAAAACGATGCTTTCTAACCTCGCTGCCATTGCAGCGAATACCATGACGGACAACATCAAGATGATTGACATTGCCGAACTTCACGAATCGGCTGACAACTTCTTTGTTGTAGAGCGTGTAGAAGAATTTGCGGAAACCATCCTCGGACAGGGTGGAGTCAAGGACAATCTGATCGTCCGTCCGTTGGAGTCCGGCGGTTATGAGATCATCAGCGGACACCGGCGTAGAGCTGCGGTGCAGTATCTGCTCGATCAGGGTGAGAATGTATCACGCTATCTCCCCTGCCTTGTGCAGGAGTATGCAGATGATTCCGACAGGCTGCTTGACATTGTGCTGATGAATGTTAGTGCCAGACAGATCTCCGATGCGGAAATGTGGAAGTCCTACGAAATCGTGGACAAGATTTTGAAGGATAAAAAGAGTGCCGGTGAAAAGTTTGGTCGTGTCAGGGAAAAGCTTGCGGAAATTTTGGGTGTCTCCCCTGCTCAGGTCGGAAAGATGCAGAATGTAGACAAGAATGCAATTCCGGCAGTCAAGGAGGCTGTCGAAAGCGGTGATATATCCATCTCCACTGCAAGTGAGATTGCAAAGATGGATGTAGAAGATCAGGTGGAACTGCTGGAACAGACAGGCTTTGAGGGCATCAAGCACAAGGATGTCAAGGCAAAGAACCAGAGCAAGCCCAAAACACCAAAGCCAAAGAAATCTGCCACAAGCAGTACAGAATCAGTTGCCGAACCGGTTGCAGAAGAAGTTGATACATGTAGCACATTTTCATCGGCAGCAGATGATTTTGGTGTGATGGATGCAGACATGGAAATGGATGCAGATATGGATTCTGCAATGGAGGATGCTGCGGAAACGGCAGAGCCGGTTGCAGAAGAGGTTGCAGAAGAAGTTGATACATGTAGCACAATTTCTGAAAGCAAGTCCCCTATGGATGCCCTTGCATCGTTTGTCGGTGAGAAAATGATTGAGCTTCAGACAATCTTTGCATCCTACTCCAGTATTGGAACAGAGTATGAAGAAGATGTGCTGAAACAGCTTTTGAAGTTGCTTAACGCCATCAAGAAATAATCAATTTTCTTTTTCAGATAAGCATATGAAGGCTTTGGGTAAAATTAAGCAAGGAAGTGATACTATGGATTTTATGTTTTTGATTCAGGGCATATTGGCAATTATCACAGCGATTTGTTTTGTAGGATGGATTATCGCCTCTTGGGTGGAACGAGATTTATTTATTGGGAAATGGCGTGGTAGCTTTATGGGAGGGTGGATTGTATCTGCTTTTGCCTTCATCGTCATTGCCCTTATCCGGCATAATGGTTTGATGTAAAGGAGTACCAATGAGAGAACGAAACAGGCTTGAAGATGAAAACCTCCGAACAGCCAGACAATGGGCAACTCTCGGCTATGTTGTCAATCCCGATGCAGCCGGTGAGGAAATGTGGGCGAACCACAATCACAACGGAAATACCTTTGTGTACTTCACTGAAAAAGAAGTACATGAGGCTACGCCGGAGGAACTGAACGCATTCTGGAAACCGTATCGGGACAAGAAGAACGCCAGAAGAAAAGAACTTGCTGCACAGCGTCAGGCAGCAGCAGAGCAGGAGCAACAAAGACAGCAGGACTACATCACAAATCTGGAAGAGACAGTTGCCCAGCTCGATCAGATGCTGGTGCAGCTTGTCAAACAGATTCAGTGCGAACCAGATGCAGCTGCGGATGAGATTGTCATTGACATCGAAACGACTGGTCTGGATTGTACGGATGACGAACCGCTGCAAATCTCCATCATTGACGGAAACGGCAACACCCTGTACAACAGCTATATCAAGCCGATCTATGTCAAGGAATGGAAAGGGGCTGAGAGAATCCATCATATCAGTCCGGAAATGGTACAAGATGCTCCAAGCATCTACCATGAGATGCCAAAGATCAATGCGATTCTGGGCAGGGCAAAGAAGATCATCGGGTATAATCATGATTATTTCGATCTGAATATGCTGCGTGGTTATGGTGCTGTAATTCCGAAGGATGCAGAGATCTATGATGTGATGATGGAGTTCGCCCCGATCTATGGTGAGTGGAGCGATTTTCGAGGCGATTACAAGTGGCAGAAGCTTGCTACTTGTGCAGCGTACTATGATTATGATTGGGGCGATGATGTGGCACACGACAGTCTGGCAGACTGTCGTGCTACGCTGCATTGCTATCGGAAGATGATGGAAGGAGTTATAAAGTAAAATGAAAATCTTCGTACTTGTTTTAAGTGTAATCTTTATGATTATTTTCTTCATTTCATTTATTGTCTGTTTTGTTTCAAAACAGAATGGAAAAGAGGAAAGAGCAAATATTGCAGTGCTTGTTGCCGGTTTATCGTTCGCCATTGCTGTTTTGCCCATGATTATTCCAAGAGTATTATCTCATATGCCATCGTCTTGTCCTGCCTGTGGTGCAATGTATCATCCCCAAAAAGGCCACTACTGCGAAGAGTGCGGATACGCACTGAACGAAGGTAAATTTGAATGTGAATGCGGAACGATATACTATGCTGATGGTGGTGAAAAATTCTGCAAGAACTGCGGGACTGAAATTGTTTATGAGGAGTGAAAAGAATGAACATTTTCTTTTTCAATGAAGAACACATGACTGCCTACTCCAAGCTGTTATCTATCATGCAGCACAGAGACTGCTATCACCAGTCGCTTGCATATCTCCTGACGCTGGACAGCGTATGCAGAGAACACCTGAACGATCTGTTTGACATCGAGGAAGATCTGATCAAGCGGAATGGCTTGCATTGCAGCTGGCAGACCGGCACATCCAAGAAAACAACAAGATTAGCATTTAATTTATGGAACGGATGTCACACGGATGGCGAAACCTACAACAAAGATGGCTATGAAACAGAGTTGCCGTCCAGATACTATGCAGTTGACGAGATCTTCAACTGCTGCTCCTATGCCCCCTACTACTGGCAAGCAGTACGGCTGCGGTATCAGTTGTAAATTTAATATGCAAACAAGAAAGGAAAGAATACTATGAACAATGTACATCTGATGGGTCGCTTCGTAGCTGAACCCGAACTAAGAACTACACAGAGTGGCGTCAGCCTCTGTAACTTCCGTCTGGCGGTGAACCGTCCCAAGTCCAAGAACAGCAAGGATGCTGAAATGCAGTGTGATTTCTTCGACTGTACAGCATGGAGCGGTACCGCTGAATTGATCGCAAGTCATGTCCATAAGGGTGATAATGTAGTGATTGTAGGACGGCTGCAAAACGACAACTACACAACCGCTGAGGGCGAAAAACGCTATACTACAAAGATCATGGTGAGGGAGTTCTACTTTGCCGGAAGAAGAAAAGTTGATGGACAGCAGACAGATACCGATTTGGAAGAAATGGCAGCCGATGATGAGATGGTGTAACTTATGAGAATGGAAAGTAAGGAAAAGCCCCCGAAAAGAGTGGCAATATGTGTAGGGTGTGTATGTGCGAAGATCGCACGAGAACACAAATATCCCCTGATGTGTCCAGCAACCAAGTACCCCTGCTTTGCAATCCGTTCTGACATCATGGATGATCCGATCAAGCGTGAACAGATGGCACGGAAGTATTATGAAGGTATCCCTCACGACAACTACGATGTACTGGACAAGCAGTTTGTCGATCGAATGAAAGAGGCAGAACAGGAAGTGATACATGCCGGATACATCATGCGGTATGAGGAGGCTGATCAGTGATGTATTACATCAAGTTTCATTATTGTGCATCGCCTTCTGAAATCTATTCTGGTGGGACTTATGCTGTGCAAGGAGAAAAATTTGCGGCATTTGACAGTCTTAACCCCAAACTCTACAAATCAGCGAAAGTTGCTGAAAATACAGCGAAAAAGCTGGCAGCCAGTTGTTCAAATACCAGTCATGATTATGAGATCGTTGAATTTACAGGAGTTTATGGTGCGAATGCAACGCAACATAATGTTCTGCAAAATAAACGCCAAAGTCAGAATACTGGGTTTGCATTCGGAACTGCCGGTCAAGGTAAAGGCTTTCGTGCTATGGCAACTATGACGGAGAACAAGGAATACCACATTAGGATTGAAATCGCAGAAGAATCAGAGATTGACGATATTGTCAGCATACTGAAGCAAGTATTCAATGTAGGAAAGGTAAAGACCTATCCTCGCAGGAACGGAGGCTATCACCACTATCTGACTGTGGCAAGCAAGTTAGAGTCAGACTAAAGTTGATACATATAGCATATTTCATTTTCAAACAAGTAAATAACAGAAAAACAGGGCAATCGAAATTGTCCTGTTTTTTATGTCCAAAGGAGGTAATTGATATGAGCATGGGCGATGAAGTAGCTGGTGCTACCTTACAAGTTGGTACGAAACTTGCAGAAGCATCAATTGATACTGTAGCGAAGGCTGTCGATCGTACAATTGATAACATTGCAAAACTGCTGCAAGCACTGAGTGTACCACGAGCCAGTAAAGAGAAACCTGTAAAATCCACTGATCTGACAGAACTGAAAACCGGTGAAGTAAAAATCAAAAAGCTGCTCGAAAACGCAAGAAAAACTGGTGATTCAGTATCCTCTTCCGATCATGGATTGACTCAGGCTGATATGAAATACGTTGCAAGGAAAGCAAAAGAGTATGGCATTCCTGTAGCATTCACCGGTACCAAAGGCAAGGATAATATCTATGCCAATGTGCGTTCCAAAGATCTACCCATTTTGCAGCGTATCTGTACAGATCTGATGAAAGAAAAACTGGAAGTCCGTCCGCAAGAACTCGGAAACTTCAAAGCAAAGCAATGGGAAATCCCCTTTATTACTGCTGAACTGAACAAACACGATCTGGCTGCACAGTTTGGTAAAACAAAGAATGGAGAGTACTTCTGTTTGTATGAAAAGGCAGACGAAAAGGCGATTTTGATCGCAAGAGGTGAGTTTGTCCGGAAATGTGACGAGATCAAGAAGGATATTACCTTCGACAGAGATGAACAAGGCTACTTAACTATCAAGGATGTGCGTTCCGGTAAGGAAATCAGCTTTGAAGAACCGCCATCAAGAGAAGAATTGTCCGCTATGATTCAGGAGCAGTTCGATTACGATCAGAGCAAGGCAGATATTGTCTGTGCAAAGTTCGGAGAAGAAATGCTTGAAGGTGAAGCAAAGCAGAAATTCTTCAGCAACGCTCCCCAGAACGCCTTCTCAAAGGTGGATGCCAACATCGAAGTGCAGGGTGAAAGTGTACTTACAAAAGAATACAGCTGCTGGCGAATGACTCCTAAGTCAGATGGCGTTCCCAGAATCGTATTTCGAGATAATGACGGAAATTTTGCCGTATTGAATCCCGAAAAGATGACACAGCGACAGATGGCAGAACGGCTGCAAACACAGCTGAAGATTACTGATGCAGCAACCGTACTTGCATTAGTAGATAAAGCACAGAAGGTATCTGACTACTACGCCACGCAAGAAAATCACAGTCTGGATTACACATTCAAGAAATCCGACTTTGATATGCGTGATGAAAAAGTGATCAGCGGTATGCATCGCACGGATGCAGCTGGCAACGCCTTTGCTAAGGCACTGCCTGTAAGCAGCATCAGCAATGAGATCGAACGCACCAGCAAAAACCACTTTTTTGTTACAAGTGCTGTGACATCCATCGAAACAGATCAGCATGGAGTAGATCATTCTACGACAGACACACAGATACTTACCCTTTCTTTTTCAGATAAGAAGAATGGTGTGAAGGAACTGATGGATCTCTACAAGAAACAGGGTGTACCGGAACATATTGCAAAGCAGATGGCACAGGATGTTTTCCGGCAAGCCGAAACACAAAGTGCCGAGAAAATTCTGCTTGTTGAAGAAGTCCGTGCTGAATCTGCCGTCATTTCTCACGCCGGAACCGCTGTAGAGATCGATACCACAGACCCTCAAGCTGCTGCTGAAAAGCTCAAAGAAGAGTTTGAAGTATCAGAAGGAACAGCTGAGGCGGTTGTTGCAAAGACAGCAGATGCAGTCAATCCGCTGGCACTGGAAGAACTGGTGCAGGATGATATTAACAACACCTTTGGATATGATGCAGATGCTAAAGAAACTACTATCCCCGACATGGATGGACCGCCGTTGGATGATGATCCGCCTTTCGATGAACTGCATTTGAATGGACACGAAGCTCATGTAACAGATGTACTTCATGGTCTGAAAACAGATGCTTCTGCTCAACTGCCTGAGACACCAGAAATCACGGCACCCAAACTTCCAGACACACCGCCGACAGCACCTATTGGAGGCAGACACTAATGGGAAAGGCAAAAGTAGCACAGCCCAGAAAGATCAGCAAATCTACGATTATCATCTATGCAGCAATCGCTGTTGTGATACTCGTGCTGTGCTGGATTCTGGGTGCAGCCATGGACTATTCACTGAAGCCAGATGGCTCTGTGGATATAAACTTACTTGGTGATGCGTTCAATAAAGTCACAGCCAACCCCGATCTTATCTTTGCTGCACTGAAAAAAGAAGACAGCTATGCTCCCAAAATGCTTTTCATGGGTGCTTGTGTTGTGGGCATCTATGCCCTGTACAAGTACACCGAAGAAAAGAAAAGACTGCACCGCCGTGGCGTGGAACACGGCTCGGCAAAGTGGGGCGATGCAAAAGAAATGAAATCACTTGCAGATCCCGACAAGCCGGAGTTCAGACCAATCTCCAAAGATGGTAAGAAGGTGTTTGATGAGAAAGGAAACTTTGTTGGTGTGATCGTGGACAACAACATCTTGTTGACAGAAGAGGTCTTCCTCTCACTGAATGCAAGACACCATCTGCTGAATCTGAATGTCCTGATTATCGGTGGTTCCGGTTCTGGTAAAACTCGTTTCTTTGCAAAGCCGAACATTATGCAGCTGAACACATCCTATGTCATCACAGACCCGAAGGGTGAAATCCTGCAATCAACTGGACAGATGCTGCTGCAAGCCGGTTATAAGCTGAAGGTGTTCAACCTGATCGAAATGCAGCACTCCAACAACTACAACCCTTTCGCCTATGTCTACGATCATAATGGACAGGTATCTGAGGACAACATCAAGAAGATGGTGGATGTGCTTTTCAAAAACACCAAGGGCGAAGGTGAAAAGGATGACTTCTGGAGCCAGAAGGGACAAACCATGCTCGAGGCGATTGTGTTTTTGCTATTCGAAGAAAGCACCTACAATGCCGAGTATGATGCAAACGGCGATATCATTCCCGAAACTCGGGACACTTCACATTTGAACTTCTTCTCGGTGACAGAGAAAATGCGTAAGCTGCAATATCCTCCGAGAGGCGGTCAACTTCCGGATGGATTCTTTCTTGATAGAGAACCAGACGAAACAGAAGAGGCATTTCGGGCAAGACAAGCTGCTGCGTTCCTTTGTCCCTTGGACAAGGATTTCATCGAACTGGAGAAACGCCGAGGGGAAACGCTGGCAGGACGGTTATACAAGGAAGTCCGCAACGCACCTGAAGAAACCGGACAATCTTTTCTTTCTTCAGCCAATGTCAGAACATTCATGTTCAATTTGACGAACTTACAGAACCTGACCTGTTGTGACAACATCCATCTGGAAACGCTCGGAGATGAGAAAACAGCACTGTTTATCATCATTTCAGCGACAAACAGTACTTACAACTTCTTGGCAGCAATGATGTATACACAGATGTTCGACACGCTGTCCAATCGTGCGAACTTCAAATATGGTGGCGTTCTGCCAGTTCATGTACGCTGCATCATGGACGAATTTGCGAACATCGGTCAGATCCCCGATTTTGACAAGGTAATTGCATTTGTCCGCTCCATGGGTATGTCACTGAATGTCATCATTCAGAACCTTGCCCAGCTGAAAGCTAAATATGAGAAAACATGGGAGGTCATCACAGGTAACTGCGATAGCCTCCTTTTCCTTGGTGGTAAAGAGGAAAGCACTCTGAAATCGATCTCTGAATCCCTCGGAAAAGAAACAATCGATATTAGAGGACAGAACCGGACGAAGGGTAAGCAGTCCAGCACATCGGAAAACAACAGCATCATGGGGCGTGAGCTGATGCAGCCCAATGAACTGTCAACCATGCCGATCAGTGACTGTGTACTGATGATCCGATCACACAATCCATTCTATTGCAGTAAATTCCCGATCGAAAAGCACCCCAACTTCAAATTTCTTGAAGATTTCGACAAAAAGAATGCATTCGATGTATCTACAATCCACGCTGTCAGTGTCACGGAACTGGAAGAACAGAACCGTCAGAAACAACCGGTAGAAGTTGATACATGTATCACAAATCCAGTTGATGAAACTGAAATAAATGCTGGGAAGATCGATGCTGTATTCGTGAGAGAAGAAGTGGAAGTGACTGCTACTCCCATCGAACTGGAGACCTATGAGGATGCAGAACTGTATGCGGAACTGCCGATCAGCGATGGCATCTTTGAGGAATACATTGACAATTCGCCAAAATTCGGAGAGGTATCAGATCTTGAAGCGTTTGAATTAGGTGAACCGATCAGAGAAAGAAAGGAGGTTGAAGAAGATGAAACAGACTCTGCCGTCATGCTTTCCTTAAGCGGGGATGAGGAAATGCATGAGGAACCCTTGGAAACTCACTATACAGATCCGGAAGGCACTGTGCAGCATATCGAAGGTCTTGGTGATGATGGTGAGATTCCTGAAGCCTTCATTGAAGCAGAAGAATTTTTTGCCGAAGCAATCGAAGGATTCGCAAGTATGACTGAAGACGATTACGGATTGTCGCTTGATGACATGATGTAAGCACAAAGAAAGATGAGGTAATTAACATGAAAATGAAGTCTATTTTTGCAAGAATCGTGACCCTGATGATGATGGTGTTCACACTGACCATTTGCTTTTCCATGAGCACAGTTACCGCTGCTGCTGCTGAACCGGTACAGGCAGTTGCCGTGGTGGAAACTGCTAATGCTCCTGCTGCTCCTACATTCGCAACACTCGACGCATCTTCCTTCGCAACCCTGAAGGCAGCTGCATTCAACCATACGATCATGCCGTTGGCTGGTGGTGCTGCTGGTGGTGCTGCTGGTGGTGCCGGTGGATCATCTACCGAAACTACATACCAGACAGTAATCAACTTCTTTGTAACGTGGATTCGCCGTATCGGTATGATGGTAGCGTTCGTTGGTGCAATTATGTTCGGTCTGGCAATCAAGAATAATGACGCCGAGCAGAAGCAGGGTGGTCTGATGACACTGATCGCCGGTTTCGTTGTTGCAGCGGTTTGTGCTGGTGTGGACATGTTCGATCTGTTCTCCTAATCGCTCTAACTGAGTAAGAAAACTGTTAGTATGCCCCGACATTTCCCCGTTGTCGGGGCAAATAACACAAGAATGGAGGTTACATTATGGAGATAATGTCAGTCCTGATGAATATCCTTCCGGATCCTCCGAGTGGTACTCCCAGCGAATTGGCTGAAAGCGGTCTGGAATTCTTTAATCTTTGGATTGGTCGTATCGGTGGTCTGATCGCCTTTATCGGTGCTGTAAAGTTTGCATTGTCTATCAAAGCTGACGATGCCAAAGAACAATTGCAATCCGTTCTAACAATGGTTTCCGGTTTTATGATTCAAGCTGCAATCAGTGACATAGGTATATTTAATATTCCGTCAACTTATACCTCAGCGGATGCGGACGTGGAGTTTCAGTCAATTATGAATTTCATTGGCAGCTGGACAGGCAGAGTAGGTGCATTAGGTGCGTTTCTTGGTGCAATCATGTTCGGTCTGGCGATTAGATCGAATGATGCAAGCCTGAAGGTATCAGGGCTTAAAACAATCGCTGCTGGCGGTATCGTAATTTCGGTATCTGCACTTCTTTCATCTTTCGTGTAGAGGAGGGATCTACTTGAGCAAATGGAAACCACAATGTTTACAGAGACCTGTATTTGCCAACAACTTTGAGCGATGGCGATTTTATATCTATTTCGTTGTGATTACAGTCATGATTTTTCTGGTTTGCGGTATGCCTGTTTTTGCATCACTGGGCGACTTTGAAATTCAGGATTTGTATTTGGGTATTACCGATAATGTTGCAGAAACCAACGATCTGCTTGAAAAGGCACTGGAATTTTCTCAAACCTCTCCCTATGATGTGGTGAATAGTATCTCCAGTACTACACAAGGCACGATCGCTAAATCTATCAGAACCGCCTCACAGACTATGGCACTGGTTGTCGCAACGCTCCTCCTGATGGTGGATTTCTTCAGAAAAACCACCAATTTTGAATGGGCATCCAAATGGGAACACTTGCTGATTTTTCTGGTGAAAATCATCGTTATCAAACAAGTGGTGCAGAACGCTGATACAATTGTAGGATACGTCTATGCCGGATTCCAGACAATTAACGCTGCTGCAACCAATAACGCAACCGACTTCTTACCATGCGGTAATATAACCGTGTATAGCATGTCCTATCCTTATCGTGGTGACTCGATCTTGGAATGGGCATATAGTCAGATATGGCATGTTGACTTGCCATATAACTACGAAATATCTCAGGATGCAGTGAAAATGTTCTATCCAAATGCAACATTCCCTGCTGCTGGCGAATATGCAGCGGATTCGTATCCGTTTACAGTACCTGTAGAATCAGCCAATTTCACGCCACTAATCGAATACATTCTGCTTCAACCATACTTCCTTATCATGAAGGCTATTGCAGTTGTTGTATTTGTCATTTCGATCGGTCGTGTGTTCGAACTGGCAGTATATACAATTTTCGCTCCCCTGCCCCTTGCTACTTTCGCCTCAGATGTATCAAGTGACGTTGCTAAAAACTTCATCAAGAATTACATTGCAACGGTGTTACAGATTGCGGTAATTGTAGTAATGTTCATTGTGTATGTCGCACTGAATAATTATTTCGATGCCGACACTGCATGGTCAACAAAGCTATTGCATCTAATCGAACTTCTGGCACTTGGACTTGGAGTAATCAAATCTGGTTCATGGGCAAAGAAAGTTTGTGGAATGGGATAATTTCTTTTTCAGTATAGAAATGTGATACATATAGCACATTCGGAAAGGAACAGAGATGATTGAAGTAAAAATTCCAGCTGAAATTAAAGACTACAAAAGTAAGCTGGTCGCAAATCTGTCAGTACGACAGATCATTTCACTTGCTGGTGCATTACTCGTTGGCGTTCCATTAGGCGTATTCGGCAGCAAGTTCATTCCGGCGGATATTCTGCCGTGGATCATTATCGTTGCTGTCGCTCCGATACTTGGATACGGCTGGATAACATTCATGGATATGAAATTTGAGGATTTGGCTAAATCCGTCCTTGCGTTCAATTTTCTTCCGCAGAGGCGAGTGTACGAGGATACAGATGTCAACTTATTCCATGAACTGCACACAGAAATGATCGCAAGGGACATCGAGCAGCAACGCATTGATAACGGCGAATTTGAAATAGAGGAAGAATGGAGGTAAAAGGAGTGGCAGAGAAAACAGACCGAAAGTCTGCAAAGGTTCTTGACAAAGAGCGTGAAGCAGATCTGAAAAAATCGCAAAAGCGTGAAAAGGTACAAAAGGAAAAGCGAAAAATTAAGCGTACCACAATCCAGACCATGCCCTATGAATGCTTTGTCAGCAACTATGTCATGCTGCTGAAGAGCAACATTAGAGTAGATAAACAGACCACAAATCTGTATTCTAAAACCTATCTTGTACCGGATGTGAACTACTCCGCACTAACGAGACAGCAGCAGCTTGAAAAGATGCAGCTGTTCATCGATCTGCTCAACGGATTTGACAGTTCAATCAGCGTCCAGCTCACAATTATGAACAGCAAGATTAACAAAGATGAGTTTGAAAACCGCCTACTGCTGAAGGATAAACCAGACGGCTTAAACAGCGAACGACATGAATTCAATGGCATCCTGCATGATAAAATCATGCATGGACAGAACGGCTTGCAATGCCGGAAATTTATTACAGTTACAGTATCAGCAATCAATTTCGAGACAGCAAACACAAGATTCTTCAACATTGAGGCTCATCTGATTAGCTGTCTTAACCGGCTCGGCACCGAGCTGATCGCACTGACAGCTAACCAGCGTGTCAGACTGATGGCAGATATTCTGCGTGATGTAGACTCAAAAATCACTTCTATATCTCGTGAAGAATTCGCAAGAAAAGCGGAAAAAATGCTTTGCTGTCCAGACTACTTTGAGTTCAAGAAAGACTACTTTATGTTCAACGACAAGTTTGCTCGTTGCTTGTATTTCAAGAGACTGCCTCAGTCTATCATGGATACAATATACAAGGATATCATTGAGTTGAACCAGTCAGTCATTATCAGCGAAAACATAGAGTTTGTAGAGCAGACTGAAGCTCTTACACTGCTTCAGCGTAAACTGACCGATATGAAGCAGGAGGAGATCACCAAAATCAATCGTGCAGCCAGCAGTGCTAAGGGTGCCTTCGTTGATCCGATCGAGGGTACACAGCTTGCTATCGATAAGGCTCAGGCACAAGAGTTTTTGGAAGATCTTCGTGAACGTAATCAGAAGATGACATTATGTCAGTTCCTGATTATGGTGACAGCGGACAGCTATGACGAACTCCAGAAGAATACAGAAGCAATCCAGATCGTGCTGCGTAAACACCAGATTGAACCGATCAACGCACCCTATAGACAGGAACAGGCATTTGCAAGCGTTATTCCAATTGGCAATTCCTTCTCAATCGATAAAGAACACAACATTCAGGTCAGACGTACTATGTCATCTGAATCGACTGCTGCATTCATGCCGTTCAACAGCCGTGAACTTCTTCATGAAGGTGGTCTGTACTACGGACAGAATGTTATGACGCACAATATCATCATGTTTGACAGAAAGCGACTGAAAAATCCAAACGGCTTTATTTTTGGCGTTCCGGGTTCTGGTAAAAGCTTTCTGGCAAAGCTGGAGATGATTTACTCCATTCTCGCAACAAATGATGAAATCCTGATTCTCGATCCGGAGCGTGAGTATACCGCACTGGCGGAACTGCTCGGCGGTGAGGTTGTCTACATTTCTGAGAATTCGGCTACACATATCAATCCACTTGACTTGACGGAGAATCCGGATAAGGATGATAAGGAATACAATCCCATTAAGGCAAAGCTGGACTTCCTGCTTTCCTTCTTCTCCTCGATCTTGGGAAATGTAGAAATCACACCTATTCAGAAAACCATCATCGACAATGTAATGCACATTGTCTACAAAAAGCACAAGGCTCCCACGCTGAAAGAATACTATGCAGAACTGGAAGAGTACGAACAGACTGCTGCGGATGAAACAAAGTCTGCTGTAGCGTACTTGCGTCAGACACTGCATTTGTATGTACACGGCTCGATGAATGTATTCGCCAATCCTTCCAATGTCAATATCAACAAGCGTATTGTGGTGTACGACATCAAGGAATTGGGTAAGAATTTGCAGACTCTCGGCATGATGATTGTGTTGGAGAATCTTTGGGACAGAGTGGCGAAAAACCGTGCAAGAGGTGTAGGAACACGAATTTACATCGATGAGATGTATCTTCTCTTCAAGTCAGAGCAGTCCGCAAACTTCTTCTACGAACTCTACAAACGTGCAAGAAAGTGGGGCGGAATTCCGACCGGCATCACGCAGAATGTAGAAGATCTGTTACGTTCCGAATTGGCAAGGACGATGCTTTCAAACACACAGTTTGTGGTGATGCTTTCGCAGAATGCGACTGATCGTGAACAGCTGGCACAGCTGCTCAATATCAGTCATGAGACGATGATGTATGTTACAAATGCACGTCAGGGCAGCGGTCTGATTTATGCAGATGAATATGGCACGATTCCTTTTGAGAACAAGTTCCCGACAAATACACACCTGTACCAGATTATCTCTACAAAGTTCGGTGAAGATCTTGACAAACTGAAAGAAGAAATCACCGTAGTATCTTAATTCTTTTCAGTAAAGAAAGAGGGTGAGACCGATGGCAAAAGACATGAACCAAGCTTTGGATTCCATCGATCAGAGAATCAATACGGTGCAGAATCGACTGGAAGAATGGTTAGATAGCGATGATCTGAATGACAACTCCGGTGAGGGACTTCAAGATGAACTTGAGGATCTAAATCAGGTCATCGATCGCTACATCAAAAAGGTCGAAGAAGAACACGAAAAACTTGAAAAGCAATTACAAGATCTAAACTCACGCATGGATGAGATCCAAAAGAAACTGGGCAGTATAGATGAATCTGATGATGCCCGAATAGCACTGGTAAATGAGTACAACTCATTACAGTCTGAGCGAAGCGATCTCAACCACACGATGTATAAGCATTCTCGCCAACTGTCTGATCTGAAAAGAAAACGTGATGAAGTGCATCATCTTACCGAAAGGCACGGCGAAGTAGTATCTACGCTGCGTGAGTCCACTGAAAAAGCAACTGGACGGCTTGGAACTGCTGCAAAGACGATTGTCAAAAAAGCTGCTATCGCACCAGTCAGTATCATCAAAGGCGGTGTTGTATCCACAATAAAATCGACTGCAACAAAGGTAAATCCTCTTGATAAGTCGATCACAAAGGAAGACGTATCAGACACTGGCATGGAAGCTCTTCGACTTGGATATGGCACTGCCAAAAAAGGTGTGCGTGGTATCAAAACTGTGGGAAGATCGATCAAGACAACACAGCGAACCATTAAAACTACTGGTACGGTTGTCAGAGGCAGCGGAAGACTGATATACCGCACTGCCACAACAGCGGTTAAAGTAATAACAACAGCTGCTCGAGTTGCTGGCAACATCGCTGCTCATGCCGTAGCTGCCGTTATGAATCCGTTGTTTTGGGTGTTTGTATTTCTGATCATCTTATGTCTGCTGATTGCCGGCACTGTGGCAATCATTTTTGCCGGAGATAATACAGATAAAGCTGCATATACCGGTGCTGCCGGACTTACTGATGTATCCGCAGAGTATCAAGAGGCATTGAACTACTTCAATATCGCAGTTCAAGCACAACGTGATGGATTCAATGGAATAATTGATTCTATGTACTACAGCTACTCTGACTTGGGACATAGCGATCTTGTGTATATGGAACGCACAAAAGCAGATGATACATTGACAATATACAACAAAGCCTACGCCTCTGACACTTATCGTGGAGCACTGAAGAGTCAATGGATTCTTGGTATTACAGAGCAAGAAGGAATTGCAATTGCCTATGTGTATCTGCAAAAAATTCAGAACACTGCTAATGGCACAGAAAATGCAATCTATGGTGTAACCTACACACAGGACACTTTCGACACGATTGTATCTAAATGCGTTAGCTATAGTGACACAACATATACTGGTCAACAATGCCCATCCGCAAACTGCACAGCACACATAGAGTACAGTCCAAATCCAGCATATTCTGATGCGTTAGAGGCGAATAACAAAGCTGCTGCTGCCTTTAATGACTGGTTGCCAATTGCCGATATGTTGTACTACTATTATAATAAAATCCCAGTCAGCAACGGACAAATTGCATACTGGAACAATTACATCGTTCCAGCTGTAAACGCATGGATTACGAAATATAACAGGTACGATATCGACTACACTAACAATGGAAACACGATGAAGGAAAAGCTGGGGGCTGAATATGAGGCTGCCAATGCAGCTCTCAATTCCACGCCTGCAACAATCGAAACCACTGTATATAAATGTGATCTGAATCACACGCTGCATTCACTCGGACTGTTTTTTTACAATAAGGAAGATGTTATGAATGCACTGGGATTTACAGATGCAGAAAAAGAGTGGGTAGATCTCACTGAGCTGGGATTCCAGAATAATTCAGAACTTACTTCAGAAACAACATAAAGGATAAAGGAGGAACGAATGGGAAAGCAACTACAGAAACATAAAGAGCGAGTAAAGAAAGTCAAAAACTTTACTAACAAGAATAAACTGTTCACGCTGATCGCTTGCATCACAGTCATTTTCTTAATTGGCAATTTTGTTTTCAGCAGAGTAAACCAATCGGATTCCAATGTCAGCCATTCTGAAACAAGTCAATCTGAAATGGTCGAAACTGCGACTGATGTTGCAGAGACCGAAACTCTTGAGTGGCGTTTCTATTGGATAGATCTGTGGATTCTGCTTGTCGTAGGTGGTTTCTGCACAGTTATGATCATCCGTGAACGGAAGAAAGCGAGGGAAAAATTGTAATGTATTATTTTTGCAAAGTGCATTTGCAATCTCGAAAAGACGAGGAAAAGGACATCTTTGTTGTACTTGAACAGTCAGATTCCACTCCGAATCTGACCAAAGAATTCCTTATGAAGAACGGACAGTATCAGGATTATTGTCTGAAATACAAGCCGAAAGCAATAGCTGCTGAATACACTGTATATGCGGTAGAAACAGAGATCTACGCAAATACACAAGACGATGCGTTCCAAAGCTATATTGACAGGGAAGATGCCAAGAAGATTGCACAGGGCGAAATCACGATCGATTGTATGAAAGATCGCTCTACCAAACGGAAAAAGAAAAAGAACTCTCCTGTGATGCTTATGGGAATTGCCGGTGGTATACTGCTGGTTGGAGTTCTGGCATTCGGTCTTGGCAGCAAGATGGGAGCCTCCAATGCAAATACTGAAACCAATGTTCAACCGGCTGGAAACGCTGCCGAGGATGGTATGATCGTCCCAGAACAAGTAGAGATTGCTGACGATGTACAACAGATCACAGTATCTATTGATCGATCTTATTCAGCAGTACCAACAGAAGATTTGCAGCTGAAAGGTGCGGTCGTAGATGGTGCAGCACAGATCACACTGCCAGAGTTTGATAAAACTGATTTTTTCACTCATGTATCTGGATACACATGGGGATTCAGTACTGTTCCGGACGGAAAGCAGATTGAATACTATGGCGGTGCTACATACACGTTCACAGCTGATACAAAGCTGTATCGTGTGCTGGTGAAGTACGGCGGTGGCAGCGGAACAAAAGAAGATCCGTATTTGATTGACTACTATGATCAGCTGGAACTTATGGCTGAGGAAAAAGCAAGAGGCTACTTTAGGCAGATTGCGGATATTACATTTCCTTCATGGGCAGCCCACAAGCCAATTGATACAATCAATGAGCTGAAGGATGATCCGACTGCGGAATACTTTGAATATGATGGAAACGGCTTTCTGATTACCAATCTGACAGCACCTTTATTCGGAAAGGTGTCCGGTGCCGTTATCAAAAATGTAAACATTCAAAGTTCTTTCATTGACTCCATCGAGTACAAAAACTACGGATTCATTGCAGCTGAGGTATATAACTACCAGTACACAGCTGAAGACGGCAAAACTTATGAAACTGGTGAAACGCTCATCCAGCATTGCACTGTATCACATTCAGCGATATATGCACAGTATCCCAAGGCTGATACAAATCAACCGGCAACTGAAGTCGTAACGGCTCCGGTTGTTGTACCGCCTGATCTTGTAGAGTACGATGAAAACGGCAATCCCATCACTGAACCGACAGAACCGCTTGTGATCGAACCGACAAAATCTGCTGAATATGCAATTGGTGCCATCACTGGTCTTGGTGGTCAGATCGAGAACTGCTATGTGACAGACTTCGGAATTTTCGCATATCTGGATGATTATTTTCTGTACGCTGGTGGCATTTCCGGAAAGCCTGCAAGCGTAACAAATAGTGGCGTATATTATTACTCTGCACAAGGCAAGATCTTTAACGCTGGTGGCATTGCAGGAAGTGGCAGCGGTGCAAAGATGCACGATCCGACTGGCAAGGAGTTGCCGGTGTATTACGGTGGCAGCATTCAGGGCTGTGTTGCTCGCAACATCATCCTGTCATCAGAAGTAGCAGGAGGCGGTATTGTTGGAGAAGGCAGTACGAATGCAGAGACCGCAATGATCACCAACTGCTATGCGAACGAATTGAATCTTACCATCGGTGAATACGATGAAGACGGCGTACTGCTCAAAGCTGGTATTGCTGGCGGTATCATTGGTTGCGATGGTGTAGAAAGCAACGGTCACTATGTATCAAACACAGTGTCACTTGCCAATCTCAGCGTGATCGGGAAGAAGACTGTATCAAATTTTGATGAGACAGTCAGACTTGCCCCCGATTATGCATATTATCAGCAAAACATCCTGACTGTACTTAATGCAAACTCCATCCATCCGGATGCTCCCAAGGCGATCTTCACAGGAAATTTTGAGTTTGGTGACAGCACAGTGTTCGGAGATGAAACAGGCGGTAGTCTTGCTTATCCGGCAGAAATCGCTGATCTCTTTCAGAAAACAATTGTAGAGGAGGAATAATCATGAGTGAAGAAAAAAACTACACACTGAAGAGTGTGCAATCAGAAATCGGACGCATGAAAAAAGCAAAAGCTAAGAAAGAGGAGAAAATAAAGGAACTGAAAGTCGAAATCAGGGACATCAACAAACAGCTGAAGGCACTGGAGGCAATTCAGGAGCAGCTGTATCATGATGATGTACAGCGTCAAGTCTCATCCGTTCTGTTCAAGGGGGAGAAGCTCACGCCGGAACAGCTTGCAAAGTTCATGGAACTGAGTAGACAGATTCGTGACAAGATTGATATTCTGGATGTTGAGACTGCAACACAGGCAATCAGCCTTGCTTGCGATGAACAGGATGCTCCTGCTGCATCGAGCATCCCTGAACCCAGCACCAGTACATATGGCGGTGAATCATGAAACTAATCATCGCAGAAAAGCCCTCTGTGGCAAACGCCATTGCCCCCGTTGTGGGGGCAACTACAAGGCGTAAAGGCTACACAGAGGGCAACGGCTATATCGTATCATGGTGCTATGGACATCTGGTCGGCTTATCGATACCGGACAACTACTGTGAGGAGTGGGCAGCAACTCCGTGGACATTTGAGCAGTTACCCATGATTCCAGAACGCTGGAAGTTCCGAATCACAGACAGCAGCAAAGAGCAGTTCATGGTTCTCAAGCAGCTCATGGCGGACAGTCGTGTGGATGGCATCATCTGTGCTACGGACGCCGATCGGGAGGGCGAATGTATCTTCCGGTATGTGTACAACCTGTGCGGATGCAAAAAGCCGGTCATGCGTTTGTGGGTATCCTCTCTGGAGGCTGCTGCAATCCGTACCGGTCTTTCACAGATGCAGTCCAGCAGCAAGTATAACAGTCTGTTCAATGCCGGATTCAGCCGTGCAAAAGCTGACTGGCTTGTCGGAATGAACTTCTCTCGTCTTTTTTCAGTCCGGTACAACACACGACTGAACAGCGGTCGTGTGCAAACGCCTACTCTTGCGATGATCGTCAAGCGTGATGCGGATGTGAAGAACTTCGTGAAACAGAAGTATTTTACCGTAGAGCTGAACTGTGGACAATTCGTGGCAGTGTCTGAACGCATTGACGATGAATCAGCAGCTGCACAGCTGACAGCTGCTTGCAATGGCAGCACAGCGGAATTGACAGAAGTCAAGAAGGAAAACAAGAAAGACAATCCCCCGAAACTTTATGATCTGACTACATTGCAGCGTGATGCAAACAAGATGTTCGGGTATACGGCACAGCAGACGCTCGATGCCATGCAGGGGCTGTATGAGGCAAAGCTGGCAACCTACCCCCGAACGGACAGCCAGTATCTTTCTGACGATATGGAAGAAAGTACAACAGCGGTAATCAATGAAATTCTGAATGCATCCACATTCCGTGCGATCGTGCCGGATACGGCATATACGCCGGATGTGAAACGATGTATCAACAATGCAAAAGTCACTGGACACCATGCCATCATCCCTACAATGTCGGGTGCAAAGGCAGATCTGAATGCATTGCCGGAGGAGCAGCGGAATATCCTGCTGCTTATCGCATTCCGGCTCATGTGTGCAACTGCGATGCCACACCGGTACACATACATGTCTGTAACAGCATCATGTAACGGTAAACTGTTCTATGCAACCGGCAAGGAAGTGGTTGAGATTGGTTGGAAAGCAATCGATCAGAAAGCAAAGGCTGTGTTGAAGAAAAGCGATGATGATGAACCGGAGGAGCAGGAGCAGACGCTGCCGGTATTGCAGCAGGGTATGAAGTTCACGAATGTGACTGCGGAAAAGGCAGAACATTGGACAAGTCCCCCTCGATCTTACACAGAAGATACGCTGCTTTCGGCGATGGAACACGCCGGACAGGACAATTACAATGATGAAACTGAAAAGAAAGGTCTGGGTACACCGGCTACTCGTGCCGGTATCATCGAGGCTCTGGAAAAGCACGGTTACATCCAGCGAAAAGGCAAGAAGATCTCTGCAACAGAAAAGGGCGTGACTCTAATCAGCGTTGTGCCGGAGGAGGTCAAGTCCCCCAAGCTGACAGCAGACTGGGAAATGAAACTCCAGCAGATCGAGCGTGGCACATATAATCCGGCTGCATTCATGCAGGAGATTACGGACTATGTACGCAGCACTTGCAGCAGCTATGGCAGTGCAGACAGCAGCGTGACATTTGTGAAGCCCATGCAGAGTATTGGAAACTGCCCGAAGTGTGGCAGCGAAGTGAAGAAAGGCAAATTCGGTTTCTATTGCACAGCAAAGTGCGGAATGTTTCTTTCCAAAGTATTTGGCAAGGAACTGACAGAAACGCAGCTGACTTCTTTGCTTTCAGGTAAGTCGATTTCTTTTACTCGAAACGGAACAAAGACGATCGTTCTGCCGGAAGTAGTGGAGAACACCTACAACGGTAAGACGAATTGGCAATGGAAGACGAAAAAAGGATAGGTGTAGAGTAATGCATATTGTCTTTTATACATCCAGCTCTGATCTGCACTTCACAATCCCTATTTGGCGGAAGTTCAATACCAAGAAGGAAGCACTCGATTTTATTGAGAAGGTACAGAATTCGGACAAGAAACTCGGTGTAACACGGACAATCGAGTACTTAGGAGAGGAGGAAGAGAAATATGCAAGAAATGCAAAACGGCGAAAGTCTGCGGAGCGATCTTCATGAGCAGCTTGCATCCGGCATCAAGAGATACTATGCTCCCCTTCACATATTCGGAATGAGAATCTAACAGAAAGGAGGCTACACCGTGAGCCGATTCAAAATCAGCAATCATATCTTCACACTGGGACTGGATGCACAGGAAATCAGCATCTATGCTTACTTGTGCAGCCTCCCATCACTGCAAAACACACTGGATGATAGATCAACTGTCCGTGTAAAGCAGTCCACAATTGCACAGAAATGTGGTTTTAAGGCAGTTCAAACGGTTTCCAAGGTAATCAGCCGTCTGGCAGACAAGGGGCTTGTGGAGCCTCTGAGACGCTCTGTGAAGGCGAATCATCACAAGGGTACCTACAGCTATGCAATAAAGCAGCTGCCAACAGACAGCTGCTATTTCTTCGTTGATCGACATATCTTCGGCAAGCTGAGTCCTCGTCAGATGCTGATCTACTTATTCATCTGTAAGATGTACAGCCCCAAGCTGAACGACAGCTGGAACAGCTACAGCGACATTGCAGCACAGACCGGTATGAAGCGTGAGCTGGTGATCCAGACGATCACCGAGTTGGTAGAGCTGAAGCTCATCACACGCTGCCATCGCAAAGCACAAGAGAACCGGCATATGTTCGTAGACAACCACTATCAAATCATATTCTGGGTGCGTGGGACACTCAAGGGCAAGAAAAAAGTGCGACTGTATTGCGAGTACAGTCACACTGGTAGTCTGCATAGCAGACAATCAAAAACCTACAATAATCATAGCACATTTTTATTGAAATGTCAAGAGGAAATGCGATATTTTCTCATGGTTAGAGGTAGTCCGTGAAATTAAAGTCATATTGAGTACCCACAAGTTTACATACTGAAAAGAAAAAATCTGAGATTCTATACAAGTATACTTACAGTATAAAGTAGGTTGCATTCTGATTTTTCTGCGTCTATCAGATCTTTGGGACAGAGAATCATACTTGCAACATTCAGAACTGGCTTTTTTCTTTCAGAAAAGTATGTGGAAAACTCGCAATTTCTGATTTTTTTGCGGATACGAAAAAATTGAAAAATCTGCAAAAAACTCTTGACTTTCGTGTTGTAAAGTGCTAAAATATAAGAGGAGGAATGAAAATTGTCAATGCAAACCCCCATCAATGGCTTTAGTGAAGCCGGTGCAATGAAACTTCGGGAAATGTCCGAAAACAGCGATGTTTACAGAGAATTTCTGAAATTTCAAGGACGAGTGTTCAAGCAGAGTGTCAATGTTGCACTGGAATTCTTCGCCCAAAAGCCGGAAAGCCGATTCATCGCAACTGCACAGCAGTGGGAGAGATCGGGCTTTACCATCGCACAGGGCAGCAAGGCGATCTGTTTTGCCGATCACAGCGGACAGGCAAGTGACTACTATGATTTTTCGCAAATGGAAGAGGAAGTACCGCCCTATCTTTGGACGATCCATGCCGGAAACGCAGGAATCGTCAAGGAGGCACTGAGCATCCCGAAAGAAAAATCACTGATCACTGGAATTATCAATCAAACGCTCACTACATCGCATATCACAGCATGTATGGCAGCACTGCAAGTGCCGATTGCGGAATTTCCTGAATTCAGCAAAGCGTATCTGAATGCCGTGCAAGTAGTTATCGCTGGTCGGTTGGAAGTGGGAGGTAGTACCTTCAAGTTGCCAGCGGATACATCAGTCTTGAAAATGCTGGAGACGGACGAGCAGAAACTTGCATTCCTCACCTACACTGCAAAGGCTGCAAAAGATGCACTGAAGATAATCGAAAATGTAGTCCAGAATGAGGACATCAAGGAAAGGATGAAGCGTAATGACATACGAAGCATGGCTGAAACTGACGGAGGAAGAACAGAATCAGGTGCCGGACGAGGAACTGCCGAGCATTCCGCCGGAACAGCTGAAGAACAAGCTGACAGCAGCACACATGAAGAGACAGGACGGAGAACTGGGCTGGGAGACAACACAGAAGGTGCCGAACGGCAGCAACACGAGATGGTTCCCCCTGTACACGATGGAGATCGTGAGCGGTCAGGAGTTCTGGTACAAGTTCAATCCGGTGAACGGCACTTACACTCTGAATCTGACAGGGATGGAACCCTCAATGGAGGAGGAGCCGATCGGGAGCTACGGCATGAAGTGGATCCACTTCATGGAGGAACAGTACCCCCATCTGGTGACGATCATGAGATTCAAGCACAAGTTCCTGACGGTAGCACGGTCGGTGGACAAGAGGGCATGGGATTATCGGGAACTGCTGGACGAGCAGTACGAGAAGATGAATCCCAGACCGGAGGAGTACAACGAGGTGCTGGCGTGGGAGCAGACCAGAGCGTTTTACACGGACAGCACGGTGATGAGGGAGAGAGTCTTGGTACCGGTGACGGAGCCTTAACTGCAAAAGTGAATAGTGTTTTCGCTGCTGCGGAAACAGAAGAAGCGTCATCCGAACTGGATGACGCTTTTGATTTGGAGAAAACCGCTGAACTGCCAGCTGAAGAACGCCTCAAACTTCTGACAGAAGAGATCGTAAAACGCACCAACCAGTTTACAGCGTTGACAACTGCCGGAGATTTTGAAAAGGCTGCGGATGTGATGGAGGACATCACAGAACTGAGCCAGATTGCTGCCGAGGTGAAAACAGAGGTGCAGCATCAGCCGATTACCGTCGAAGATGTGCAGCAGCTGCGTGCTATCACTCCTAAACGGATATCTGTGCAAAATATGCTGGAAACAGAGGTTGCCCAGACACCAAAGATGGAATCCATGTTATGGTCGGAATTTGAGGATAAGTCTCCATTTGTTATGAGAGAATCGGATAATCCAAGGCGTGATGATACCAAACTTCTTGCAGTTCCGACAATTCCAGATCATCCGATGCCATCAAGAATCACAGATCTACGAAAAAAGAACAACATCAAGAATTTTCCTCGTGGGAAATTTACAAATGATGATACAGGACTTGTGATTGAATTCAGTAGAAGATCCATTGAAGAAACTCTGGCAAAAACTATTCAGGATGATATGCGTCATAGGTATGTTGAGGCTCGGATTGCTGCACTCTACCATATGGAAGAAATCATAAAGAATGCTGCAATTCTGGACAGTGAAATCTCCGATTATGATCCGGTCACTTCAAAAAATAAATCCCCGAACACCATGTTTATGCACAAGATGTATGGGGTGATTAAGTATAAAGGGCAACCGTACCTTGCTTGTCTGGCGGTTGAAGAAATGTATACAACCGATGATGGAAGAATCAATGGCAGCATTCATAACCTTTACAATTACAAGGATATGAAAATAACACCTATAAAGCTGGGTTTTGACGCCCACGACCGTATGTCAGATGACACCGGCAATGCTTCAATAGGTGCTACAATTAGTATAGCACAACTTTACGAAATTGTCAAGACCCACGATCCAAGTTTTTTTGAGAATCCTACGGCAATCGGGCGTGATGCAAGAGAAGCAGAGTTGTACACACAGGCTGAATATCAAGATGCACTGATCGCATTTGAAACCGGTGAAGCAGTGATCCCGACCGAAGCCGATGCACAACTGGAACACTTTGCAGATGCACGGAGCATGACTACGGAAGAGGCAGCACCGGTAATGCAGGATCTGATTGCAGAGTACATCGAGACGATCGAAGAGGAACAGGCAGCAGCGGACAGTGCCTTTGAAGAGAAGATACACGCTGCGTTTACTGAAGTCCGACAGAATCATACAAATCTGAATGAATCACAGCGGAGATGCCTGAAAAATCTTGAGAAATTTGCAATTGAACATCAAGTGCATACAGATCTGGCAGCAGAGGCTTTGAATCCGGAAACAGGTTCAAGCTTTGCAGCTCGATACGGCGGTCGCAGTAGCTTGAGTAGGATCTTCAACAAACGCTGGAATGCAATTGAAAAGGAACTGCATGCTGCACTTGCAAAGCAATTTGCTCCTGCTGAAGAAAAAGTTGATACATATAGCAACTTTGAAGAGCTTGAGCCAGCACATCTGACTTCTGAAGTATTTATCAGCTATGCAGCCAGTGTGATACAGGATGATCGGACTGTACAGAACAGCCATGAAAACTCTGACAAAGAAAATTTTGTACTTGATGTACACGCTGCAATTGATCGTATCACAACAGAACTGATGACGATGGAGAGAACGATTGAGGACTATCCGCAGACAGAGGTAGCGGTCTATATCGATGCTCTGAGTAAGGATGCAGATCTGCACAGCCAGATCTATGATGAAATCACAGAAAGCGTTGACACTGGTCTGATACTCCTTGAAGAGGTAAGAAGGGCAGCGAATGAGGCTGATCTTTCTTTTTCAGATGGGTTCAGCACTGGTGCGGATGATGCAAGTGATCCGGTTGTCTATGATGGCAGCATGAGTCCGGAGGATGCACGAAAAGCACTTGAAAAAGCTGAAGCAACAGACACATTTGAAATCTACCAGCTAAAGCGTGGTGAAGAAAACCGTGACATCCGTTTTGAAGGAATCGATTATCTGGAACAGCATGGATATGCGGTGGATTTCGAGAAATATGAGCTGGTCTATTCCGGAGATCTGACAGAGCAGACTTCACTTGAGGATTTGTTCTATCGGTTCAATGAAGAGCGTCCGGCAGATTTTACAGGACATTCCATGTCGGTGAGCGATGTTGTTGTTTTCAAGCGTGATGGTGTAATCACAGCTAATTATGTGGATTCTGTTGGATTCAGGGAGATTCCCGATTTCCTTCCGGAGCAGAAACAGGAGCAGTTTGAAAGAGAACTGATTACTGACAGTCCTGTGATTGATCTTCCGGAATATGGACTTCATGTAGATCTGGCAGAGGTCAGAAACATTACATTCAATGCTGTGGATGTTTCTGTCCGTGGAACGGATGAGGAAATATACAGCACAACCAGAGAGTTCTCTTATAATCCCGAAAGCAAGCACATCATGCTGGCAGAGGTAAGCAATGATCTGTTTGATATGGGACATGAATCACCGGTGAAGCATGAGGAGGCAATCGCCGAAATCAAGGGCATTCTGGCACAGTACCATGATAATTTGGATGTGACAATCCGGCACACGGATGGCAGCGTGGAGCAGTTCGTTCCGGTGCAGCACAAATCCGAAACAGCACAGGCTACAGAGGAAATTCATCAGCTTTTTATTTACTCTCACAATGATGCTTTTGTCGATGACAAAAAAGAGTATACAACAATGAATGAAGCCGTTGAAGCCGGTCGGCAATATCTTGCTGATGGATGGGACGGATTTGCAATACTCAATACCGCTGAGCATAAGGTTGAACTCTATGAGGGTGACTTCCCATTGGAAGGCGTATTCAGCGAACAAGTATACCAGAACAGCGGTGAATGGCATCGTGTACAAGCCACGTCGAATCTGGTGCAGCCGGTTGAAGAAAAGACTGACAACATCCATGAATTTGCAGAATTGTTCGGTCTGAATGAAGATCTGCTGCGTGAGATGGTAGAGTCAAAGCATGATGAAACAACTATCACACAATCCAAAAAGCTGATGGAATTGCAGGCAACCAAAGATTTAGACAAAGTGAGAGCGTACTTTGAAGAAAAAGAAGGAACAGAACTGTCTACGATCCATCTGAATGCAAGGCTGCATAGAGTACTGCATGATTTTGTGCTGTATGGAGATATGCCGGAAAAGAGTGGAGCAAAGCCGGAAGAACAGGTTGTGGAAAGTACGGATACACTTTCAGAAGCAACAACAAACACAAACAGTGATCCAGAAGTACAACCGGCTCCAGCCCCTGCACCGACAGCAAAGAAACATCTGACACGATCAGAAAGGCTATACAAGGAATTTGCCGAAATGTTCCCCGATCTGGTGAGTGGTACACACATCCATGAACGCTACGGCAATGTAGATGATGCATATGAACCGTTGTCCGTGGAGCATCTGGGCGGTGATCAATATAGCTTTATGACCTATTATATTCAAGAAGGCGATCTGATGCGTGATCCCGACTTTACATTCACGCTCGATCATGAAGCAAAAACGCTGACAATCATGGAGTATCAGCAGGACGGTGTACCGCCGATCGGTACAATCTATCAGCGTGTACACGATGAACACGGCAATCCGGACAGAAAACTGCTTGCAGCACTGGAACAGAACTTCCTGCAAGTGCTGAAGAATGCAAGATATGCTGACAGACCGCTTGCTGCCTACACGGACAGCAACGGAGAAGTGACAAAACTGGAAACCCCTGCACTCGAGGAGACAGAAACCATCGAATCTGTGGAAGTCAGCACCGACAGAACGCCGGAACTTCGAGCAGTTCTGAATGCTTTTTCAGAGAAGCACGGTTTGGGTGAACTGAACATCGAGGACAACCGCTATAACTGGAAACTGACAGAAACCTTGCAGGATGGCACAGTACACCAGCTGGGAGAAATCAATAATCCCGATCCGGAGATGCCGTTCACACCGGAGAATCTGCATACTGCACTGGAAACCTTCGAAGCGGAAGTGGAAATGCGGAAACAGACAGTATCCAATCTGTATGGAAGAAAGGCTCTTGCCTCTACGCATGGCGGTGTATCCGCACTGCCCAAGGTGCAGGCAGATCTGCCGGAAATCACCTATGCCCACAATCCGGCTGATAAGGTTAGCGACAATCTTGCTGCCCTGCGTGAACTGAAGCGACTGGAAAGAGCGGAACGAAATGGACAGCCCCTTTATGACAGATGGACTACACAGCAGGATTCCGAAAATGCTCTGCGTCGCTATTGTGGATGGGGAGGTTTACCGCAAGTATTCGATGAAACCTTCAGCCGGTATGAATATGCAAGGAAACAACTGCAAAGTCTGTTGACACCGGAAGAGTATGCAGCAGCAAGAGAAAGTACGCTGAATGCACACTACACGCCCCAGATCATCATCGATGCGATGTACACAGCGATTCAGAATATGGATCTGCCTCGTGATGCTCGTATCCTTGAACCGGCTTGCGGAACAGGAAACTTCATTACCCGAAAACCGCACAGTCTGAGCGATGCAGAAGTAGTCGGTGTGGAAATTGACAATGTGACCGCAAGAATCGCCAAGCAGTTGCACCGGAATGACGAGAATGTCACGATCATGGAGTGTGGATTTGAACGCTCCGGTCTGACGGACAGCAGCTTTGATCTGGCAATCGGCAATGTACCGTTTGGCAGCTATAAACTCAATGATCCCGACTACGCACAGGACTGGTTAATTCATGATGCTTTCTTCAGGAAAGCACTGGATAAGGTGGCTGCCGGTGGCGTAGTAGCGTTTGTGACATCCTCCGGTACCATGGATAAGGCAAGTCCCAAAGTCCGTGAGTATCTGGCAACACAGGCAGAGCTGGTGGGTGCAATCCGCTTACCTAACACAGCGTTCGCTGATGCTGGTACCAAGGTAACAAGTGACATCATCTTCCTGAAGAAGCGTGAACATCCGCTGCAAGCACATGAACCAAAGCCGGACTGGTGCTACACCATCCCCAATGCGGACGGTCTGAAGATTAACTCTTACTTTGTCCAGAATCCGCAAATGGTACTGGGCAAGATGGAGCAGACAACACATTTCGATATGCTGACCTGTACACCGCATGAGGGTGCCGATCTCAAAGTGCAGCTGAGCGAGGCTATCAAGAATCTGAACGCCAAAATCAGTGTAACCAAGAGAGAAAAAGCCATCCAGCAGCAACGAGGCATGATCGAGCCGTGGGGCAAGAATTTCAGTTATCAAGTGCAGGACGGCAAGGTCTATTACCGTGAAACGGACACGATGCAGGAAGTGAAGGGCAGTAAAAAGGACATCCAGCAGCTTGCAATGCTCTGTGAACTGCGTGATGTGACAAGAAAGCTTTTGGATATGCAGAAAACATCTGCCTCGGATGAAGATCTGCTGCCGATCCGTGAAAAGCTGAACGAAGTGTATGATGCCTACAAAAAGGAATTTGGTGCTGTATCTGAAAAGAAAGTGAAGAAACTGTTCGGTGCAGATTCTGATTTCCCGATCATTCAGTCACTGGAAACGCACAGTGAGGAAACACAGCAGTATGAAAAGGCTGACATCTTCTTCCGGCGTACAGTGAACCCCATGGCAGAGATCACAGCAGTACAGACTGCGGAAGAGGCATTACAAGTATCCCTCGATCAGAGAGGATTCCCCAATATCGTATACATGGCAACACTGCTGCGTGAACAATATCCGGATGCAGAACTGCCGGAAATTGCAGATAAGGTATGCACAGAACTGCTTGATAAGGGTGCGATCTTCCTCGATCCCGAAAAGTGTATGCCGGATATGCCGTACTCCGGTGTTGTGGAAAGAAGCGAATACTTATCCGGCAATGTCCGCATGAAGCACACCATGGCTCTTGAGTACGCAAAGGCTGATCCGCTGTTTGAGAGAAACGCTGCTGCACTGGCAGAAGTGATTCCGGAAGACATCAGAGCAGAGGAAATTGCGGTCCAGATGGGATGCCCATGGATTGAACCGCAAGACTACACAGCATTCTTGCAGCATTTAAGCGGACGCTCTATCTATTCCAGAAACAGTGAAGTCAGCTATTCGCCGGTCACCGGTGAATTTGCAATCATGAACGCTGGCAGCAAGAAGGATCTGAATCTTGCAGAAACTACTACCTACGGCACAGCGGACTACTCGTTGTACCAGCTGGCAGAGAAAATCTTGAATCAGAGACGCATTGCAGTCATGCGTGAAAAGCCCCATCCCAAGGATCCGTCTAAGACAATCACAAGAACGGATCCCAGAGCAACCAAGCTTGCAATGGAGAAAGCAAAACTCATCCGTGAAGAGTTCAAGAAGTGGATTTTTGCTGATCCTGCAAGAAAAGCCAAATACGAACGTAAATACAATGATATTTTCAATTCCCTTGTCGGTCGTGAGTATGACGGCTCTAAACTGACACTCCCGGGTATGTCCGCTGGTTTTGTGCTGCGTCCTCATCAAAAGGACTGCGTAGCAAGAGCAATCTATGGCGGTAACACTCTGGCAGCTCATGTTGTTGGTGCTGGTAAGTCCGCTGTGATGTTCTCGACAGTGATGAAGAAAAAGGAACTGGGGCTGATACACAAGGCTTGTGTAGTTGTGCCGAAGGCACTGACAGAACAGGTGGCAAGCGAATGGAGAAAGCTGTATCCGGATGCAAAGCTGCTGACAGTAACAAGTGATGATCTGTCCAGTGAAGCAAAGAGAAAGCTTTTCACAGCTCGTGTGGCAACCGGCTCGTATGATGCAGTCATCATGTCACAGGAGCAGTTCGAGAAGATCTCCATGTCCAAGGCATACCGTGTGGCATTCATGCAAAAGGAACTCGATAAGTTGGAAGATATGCTGCGTGAACGCAAGCGTGAAAACTCCGGAAAAAGAGACTTCTCCATCAAGAACCTCGAAACAGCGAAAAAACGGCTGAAAGCACGAATCGAAAAGCTGACTGATCCGAAGGCTGCTGCGAAAGCAAAGGATGATCTGCTGGAGTTTGAACAGCTGGGCTTTGACTATTTGGTATGTGATGAGGCACACGCATATAAAAACGGCTTTGTTACCACGAAAATGACAAATGTAGCCGGTGTTACCACTCGTCCGTCCGGCAGAGCCGAAGATATGCAGATGAAAACCGACTACTTCAATGAACAGTTCGGGCAGGGTCACATCCTGTTCTGCACCGGCACGCCGGTATCAAATTCTATGACAGAACTCTATGTCATGACTCGCTATCTGCGTCCGGATTTGTTGGAACAGGCTGGCGTGGCTCGATTTGACGATTGGGCTGCAACCTTTGGCAATGTTGTGACAAAGAATCAGCAGGGTGCGGATGGCACACTCAAGCTGCGTACAAGCTTTGCAAGCTTTGCTAATCTGCCGGAACTCATGGCGATGTACAAAGAGTTTGCGGATGTGCAGAGTGCTGACAAGCTGCAACTGCCTCGTCCTAAGCTGAAAACCGGCAAGCCTCAAATTGTCTCCGTACCGGCAACGCCGGAACAGAAAGCATATGTACAGAGTCTTGCAGAGCGTGCAAGAGCGATTGCAGCAGGACTTGTGGAACCGCATGAGGACAATCTGCTGAAGATCACAGGCGAAGCTCGTCTCATCGGACTGGGCAACGCTGCAATCAGATCGCTGTATGAAAAGCGTGAAGAAGAATTGCCGATTGACTTCGTGGATGGCACTGACAGTAAGGTGGATGCTTGTATCAGAAATGTGTCAGAGATCTACCAGCAGACAGCGGACACCAGAGGCGTACAGATTATCTTCTCCGATATTGCCGTCAATGCGGATCATGGAAACTTCTCCGTATATGACTATCTGAAGGAACAGTTGATTGCAGCTGGCATTCCAGAAGAAGAGATCATCTTTGCACCGAAGTCGGATGCGAAAAACCGTGCAGACATTTTCCGTGACATCAATGATGCGAAGTATCGTGTTGTAATTGCAAGCACCGGAACGCTCGGCACAGGTGCTAACATCCAGCAAAATCTTTGTGCATTGCATCACATCGATGTGCCGTGGAAACCTTCAGACTTTGAGCAGCGTGAGGGCAGAATCCTGCGACAGGGAAATCGCTATGACGAGGTTCAGATCTTCAACTATGTTACCGAAGGCACACTCGACAGCTATCTGTATCAGACAGTTACAGCCAAGGCTCGATTCATCGCACAACTGCTGGATGATAAGTGTCCGGCAAGAGTGTCCGAGGATTGTGATGAGAAGGTACTGACATTTGGTGAGATTCAGGCAGCAGCGGAAGGGAACCCTGATTTCAAACGCCGGATAGAGCTGGCAAATGAGATTGCGGAACTGACAATGCTACGGACAGAGTACACCTACGAAACGGGACAGATGCAGCGAAAGGTTGAATCGATTCCTGCACAAATTGAAAAGAAAAAGGAAACACTGGCACACATCCAGAGCGACAAAAAGGCAGCGGAACACATTTCAGAACTTGTGCTGCGTTCACAGACTGGACATACGCTGATTGATCGAAAAGCAATCAATGCCTATCTGCTGGACATGGCACAGAAAAAGGCTGCTGATCCGAATGAGAATGTACCGTCAGTAACGATCAATGGCTTTGAAGTATCGGTCAGAGCAGAAGATCATCTTGCACTCGGTACAGAAGCATTCTTTACAGTCAAGGGTGAATACACCTACACTTGCAGTGCCGGTCTGACAGAAAATCAGGACAATTATCAGAGACTGTGTAATCTCCTTTCGAAGGGAATTGCGAAATCGGAAGAAGATACAGTCAAGGCGATTGCCGATCTGGAAACCAATCTGCAACAGGCAACAGAGCGTGTGGGCATTCCGTGGCAGTATGAAGCAGAGCTTGAAGCAAAAACAGAAGAACTCAACGAACTGGAATTGCGTCTTGCCGGACTCTCCGTGCAGGAAGATGATGTTTGTGATGCAGAAGAAGTACCGATCGTTGAAACTGCGGAAGAAGTGCAGAAACGAAAGGAAACTTACGGCAGCACGGACGATAACGACTTCCAGCCAGTTGACGATGACATGACACCGCCAACAAATGGTACACCAAGAAAATAAAATCATAGAATGGATGCCCTTGCTGAATACAGTGAGGGCATTCTCATTACACAGAAAGGAACAATCATGAAGAAAGAAGAATTCGACAAATTGGTGCAAGCTGCAAGAGAGGCTGATCTGGTAAACTACTTTCAGCAAAGTGGTTATACGGTCACACGAAAAGGCAGCGAATACTATGTGAAGGAGTTCGCAGGGCTTTGCATCAAGCCTGATTCACACCAGTGGTTTCACCACTACACCAATCAGGGCAGAACAAACAACTCTATCGACTGTTTGACTTTGATTGTCGGTCGGGATTTTAAGCAGGCTGTGTATGAACTGACAGGGAACGACATCACAACCACACGATCTGCACAGTATGAAAAATCGCAAGCACCACAATACACATCACCGCCAAGAGTACACAGAACTCCTCCGTCAGAGCGGACATCCGCACCGGCTGAACATAAGGATTTGCAGATGCCAGCACAGGCTGCGAACATGAGAAGAATGTTTGCATATTTCTGTCAGTCCAGAAAAATTCCTGCTGCAATTGTCGAAGAACTGGTTCATGCAAAATTGCTGTATCAGTCAGAGAACACAGTGAACACAACAGTGAATGGCGTGAAGCAGACTTTCCAAAATGCGAATGCAGTTTTCGTTCACAGAGACAGCAGCGGAAATGTGATCGGCGGTGAAGTGCAGGGCTGCAATTCTTTCAAAAGATTCAAGGGCATTGCAGCCGGAACTGGTGACAGTGCTTTCATGTTCACTCCTGTTCCTGCCAAAGACGGAAAACTGAAACGAGCATACATTTTTGAGAGTGCGATTGACCTGATGAGTTTTTACACTTTCTGTGACAAGAAAAAACTCGAAGGTGCGGTTCTGGTTTCCATGGCAGGACTGAAACCGACTGTGCCGAAAAAACTGGAGGCAGAAGGTGTGCAGATCATTTCCTGTGTAGACAACGATGATGCCGGAAGAAAGTTCGAAGCAGAGAATGGCTTTGTGAGATCCGCAAGTGTCAAGTCCCATCTCGATGACAGAGGTTTCAAAGACTGGAATGAGATGCTTGTGTTCAGATCAGAAAATCCCGATGCAAGTATCACACAGCAGCCGATTGGCGATGAAAAGAAATTGGAGCGTCCGCATTTCCAGATGAGAGGTAAGAAGTGAATTACAAAAATACAAAATCCAAAAGAGGGGCAGTTGAAGTTTTTCTGACAAGGGGATTCTTCAACTCCCTTGTTTCGGTTCTGTCGAATTTCATTCAAGCAGACGAAACAAATAAATACGCTGTCTATGCACAGCGACTGAAGAAAAAGATTCTGACCTATGGCAGAACTTTCACACACGAAGGAGAAGAAACAGCCGTCATTTATTTTTATGAAGATGAGGCTGCACTGCTGATCAAACTGATGGCAATCTACTTGAACGCAACAGAAGATTGCAGTGAAGATTTTTTCTTTCAGATCGGAAAGGGTAAAAATAAAAATGAGAACAGTTGATACTACACTGAAAGAAAAAAGCTGCAAAAGGGGTTTGGGGAGTTTCCCCATCTGCGGAGCAGTCAGAATTTCCTTCACTGATTTTTCGGAGAAAAATTTCTTGTTTTCTGCTGAAAACGTGGAGGGGATTCTGTGCCGTCAAGGTCGCAGACTTTGCCCAATAATGCAGCGGAGCGGAATGATCTGTTTTGCCCGTTCCATTTGGGACGTGCAAAACAGGTATTGGGTAAACACTACCCAATATGCACATGAATTATGATTTTTACAAAAATCATCACAAAAATACCGTTTTTGAAAAAAGAAAGGAGTTTCCAAAATGGCGTCATTGAGTACAAGCTTCACGCTGGGCAAAGCAAGTGTCCAGCATGGAGCGAATGTCGAACACAATAACCGGAAATTCATTGCAGGAAATATCAAGCCGGAAAAGATGGCTGAAAATATAACCTATGTCCGACAGGATGTAGAGGATGCTTACCAAGAACTTTTCGGTGAAGCCATTGCAGCATACAATGCCAAACAGAAACAGCCATGTCGAAGAATACAAGACTACTATAAGCACATTTCTGACAGCAAGCGTGAAGAAGCCTACTATGAAATCATTGTGCAGTTTGGTGATAGCCGGTCTGCACCATGCGGAAGTCAGAATGGAGAAGAAGCAAAAAAAATGCTGGACGAATACATCAGAGGATTCAAAGAGAGGAATCCAAACCTTCACATCTTCAATGCCGTCTTGCACATGGATGAAGCCAGTCCGCATCTGCATATTGACTTCATTCCGTTCTACACAGCTGGCAGAAAGAATGGATTGAGTAAGGGGGTTTCCATGAAAGCTGCACTTGACGAACAAGGTTTTACCGCAACGAACTTCAAGCAGAATCGTTTGGTTGCATGGGAGGCAAGTGAAAGAGAAGAGATGGAACGCATCCTGCATCGGCATGGCTACACTCGAGACGATAAAAATGCAAAGTACGCACATCAAACTGTGGAACAGTTCAAGAAAACACAGGATGAGAAAAAGATCGTTGCTGCACTCAGAAAGTCCAGACAAATCACAGATGCAGATCTGGAAGTCAGTCATGTGCAGCAGCTGCGGACAAGACTGAATTTGTTGGAGCGTGAACACGAACTTCTTGAACAGCAGCAGCAGTCTCCTTACCGTTCGTTCTTCTACGCTCAACCAGAAAAACAAGCATTCGTGCAGTCACAATTGGACGATCTGGGGATTCCCTACCACGAAACTGAAAACGGATTCGAGGCACAAGAATGTTTTGTCGAAGAAATTCGGAAAATTGAAAAAGAATACAAACCGAAAAGAAGTGCAGCTCGTGACAAGCTGCGTGAAGATATTGACAGACTGCTCATGCAGTCCAGCAGCGTAGAGGAATTGCTGGAAAAGCTGAAAGCCGAAAACTACACCATCCGGAACGGCAAATATCTTGCAGTGAAACCTCCGCACGGCAATCAGGCAATCCGATTGAAATCCCTCGGCGAACACTACAGCGAATATGCACTCCGGAACAGAATCAATGCTCGCAAAAAATACGAAAGCAGCATTGCACAGAAAATCAGTACAGCCAAAAAGAACACACCGGAATTTGTTGTACTGCGGACAGTGCAGTTCTACACGATCGCATTCGGCAATGGAGCATTGCCAATGCGTAAGAGAGACAAGACAAAACCATTCTCATGGACAAACGACATTGAACTTGACAAACTGACGGCATTGAATGCAAAGATCAATGCCGGTGCAACGGTTGAAAGCTTACGCCGAGAAATGGAAGAACTGGAACAGGCTGTTTCTGAAAAAGAAAAACAGCTGGAGCGTGAGAAAGCAGAACTGAAAACCTTCTATGATCTGAAAGAAAAAATTGAAATCGTCTTTGAGGGCAAAAAGTCGGATGTGTTCACGCTTGAACAGGCACAGCGTACATTGCAGCAGTACGGTACAATCAATGCAAGCAATTACCGGAATGTAGACATTCTCATCAATAATCAGATGGAGAGTGTACAGCAAGCTGATGCAGCCCTGTCTGAAGAAAGAAAAAAACTGCAAGAAGCATCCGATACTCTTTCCGCAATGGAGAAAGTCATGGGTGGTACTTATGTGCAGTCGCTTGTTGGTGCAGAGCGTGAACGAAGAGAATCGAAGTTTGTACCGAACGGCGTAAAACCGGTATGAGGAAATGAAAATGAAAAATTACAAGATGCTTTCAAGGAATGCACTCAAATACATAGCCCTCATTGCTATGACAATCGATCACACAGCGTTTTTGTTCGTTGCACCGGATACTCCCCTATACTTTCTCATGCGGACGATAGGAAGGCTTACAGCCCCCATTATGTGTTTCTTTATTGCTGAAGGTTTCCGTCACACCAGAAACCGCAAGAAATATTTCTCACGGCTTGCCCTATTCGCTTTGATTTCACAGCCGTTTTACTTTCTCATGATTTTTCGCCGTCCGCCGGAAAATGCAGTTGAATTTCTGATGAACTGGAATGTGATGTTCACATTTTGTTTATCTTTCCTTGTGCTGCTGATTTCAGAAAACAAGAAAATGAAGACTATGACAAAACTGATTCTGAAACTCATCTGTTTTGCCATTGCCGATCTGGGTGACTGGTCATACATTGCTCCTATCTGGGTGCTGCTCTTTTACAAGTTCAGGGAGAATCCAAAGAAAAGAAACATCATTTACATTTGTCTGTCAATATTCTTGGTGGTTGAACGGTATGCAATGACATTGGATGGATTGAGATCTTCTTTCTTTCAGTTTGGTATACTGCTTGCCCCTCTGCTGATCGGGATGTATAATGGAAAGTCTGGCAGCGGAACCGGCATAACAAAAAACATAAATCGCTGGGTATTCTATGTGTACTATCCGCTGCACATGGCGGTGCTGGTGCTCCTGAACGCAATGATAAAATAAAAGGACGGAGGCTTTCACCTTCGTCCTATCGTATGGCATCATATCTTGACAAAAATCGACCGCTGATGTATAATGGAATCAGAGAGTGCGTCTGAAAACGGATGGCGGTCAATCCTGCTCCCAGAAATGGGGGTGAGATCATGGAACAATACATAACATTAGCTGAACTCACACAGATCGGAATTTTTCTGGTTGGTCTGGTTTCGCTCCTGTATGCGATTTTTCACAATGATAAAAGGAAATAACCGCCCAAGCGACCAAACTTAGCGGTTATTTCTTAACACTACTTTGGGAGCGACCGTCAACCGGTGCACTCTCTTTAGTTTTATTATACACGATCATGGCAGGAAAGTCAAGAGGTTTCCTGCTTTTCTTTTTCAGTAAAGTATGTTTCAGCTATTACAGCATATCCGAGCAGCAGCATCACATGATCTGGTGACTTTCGTGTACCGTCTCGCCAATTTTGTACCGTTCTGTATGGTAAACCGTATTTGTCAGCAAGTTTTGTCAACAGCATATGCTCTGCCCTCATCATTCCTACAATTCCCTCATGGACAAACGAGTAAATGGTTTCTAACAATGCCTTATCGTGATCCCCTTCGAAGGTTGTGATATATGTATCAACTTCTTCATGGTCTTTTGCTGATTCGTACAGCTTTCGATAATCGCTGAATGCAATCATGATGTTTTCTCCTTTCAAATTGTTATATATATTATACACTCATTGAGTACGGAAGTCAAGATTTCCCTTTCCAATTGACAAAACCAGTTGTCAGCATTTCAAATTCATCGTTGAATGGATTTTCAATCATGTATTCAAACGCACGATCACCGTAGTGCATTTTTGCTGCCTCGATCGCCTCCTCTGGTGTTCTATAGCGTCCACAATATTCAGCATATTGCCATTTCACACGGCGGTTAGTTCGGCAATAAATTGCGTAGATTCTATCGGTTTCAATTACAATCATAATTCCTCCATAAAAGCAGCAGGACAGTTCTTCTGCCCTGCTGCACTGTTTCTCTTACTGGGATTACCGAGTAACAACAACAAAGCCTCTGTGCTTTGTAACGATATTTCCATAGTTATACTCCATTACCCCTTTTTTTAGACAGATGCTTGTGAATTCCATCCGCTGACTCGGTGTCATTTCAAGACATAACGCTCTAAGAACTTCATCATTTGGAAAATCACATGCTGGGAGACCCTTGGCATTTGCCACTATAGTTTCAAACAAAATCTTTTTCATGTCCGTCTCTCCTCTCTCACGCCTGAATCTGATAAAGCTGAAGCAGAAAATCCGCAAACTCCTGATCGGTGGCATTCGGATGTGCATCTCTCCAGCGACTGCTGATAGTCAGCCGTCGCATCTGTTCAATTGCCTTAGCCGGTGTAGATGAGATTGCCATCTCCCCATACATCAGCGGTTTAGTCAGTCTGCCATCATCCCCAATGTACTTATAGTCGATCAATCCGTAGGTTCGACTTCCATACATATCAACCATATTTTCAGGCGTATCGAAACTGATGAGGGCAAAGGTGTCGCCCTCGATCATTACATACTTCGTCAGCACTTTTAAGTTCTTCATGCTTACTCTTCCTCCGTTTCTTCAAAATATGTGTGGCAGCATTCAGCGATCAGATACATAATATCCTCGATTTCAAAGTGCGTGTCGCTGTACTCCTTGACCTGTGTTGCCATTTCTACCAGATCATCGGTTGTCACGGTTTCGTTCGTTGCATAGTTAAGGAACACTGCGTATTCCTTATTTGTAGCCTTGACGAACCAATTCATCTTGATACAGAGGGAACGCAGTGCCATCATGCTGACACGTCTGATTTCCTTGTAGCCATACTTTGTTTCCATAATCCATTTCCTTTCTGTGGTGCTTATTCGAGTTTTGCTTACATTCTAATTATACACCCAATGAGTATAAAAGTCAATAGCAAAACGTGATTTTTGAACTCATTGAGTGTATTTTGTGGTGTTGCACAAAATCAGAGGGAAATCTTGTCTAAAATGTCATGAATCCACATGTTTGAGAAACAGGCTGAAATCCTCTTTCTTTTTCAATAAAGTAAATCAAAGCTCGTATATCTTGACAGAGAATATAAAATCTGCTAAAATAATAAAAGAATCAAACGAAAAAGGTGAGCATATGGAAGAAATGAAATTCAGAACGATGTCCCCCGATGAAATGGATACAATATTAGCCAAAGAGGAATCAAAAAAGGGGAAAGTTGCAGAGACCTTCAAAACAATTGGCGGAACATTTTGCTGCATAATCGCACTTGCAGCTATCGCCTTGTTTGTGTATGTGATGTTCTCACTCCCCGCTGTAGAAACAGAGTGTACGTTTGCGAAATGGGCATTTATCAATAGGTTATGTGAATTTGGAATGCGTTGTACTCAAAATGACAATGGTATGATGATCGTTCCGATTTGTCTCGTAGCAGTGCTTGTTGAACTGCTATGTGCAAGACCGATCAATTATGTGCTGCAAAAACTCCCCTTGGGACGCTTTCCTGCCATATCAACTGACTCACTGCCCAAAATTACTGCCCTTTCTGGGGTGCTCCCTGCCTTGATTGTAGGTCTGCATATCACAATTTACGCACTGTCTACAGAATTGAACTGGCAGGCTGGGATTGACTTCTCAAAGAATGTATTGATTGTTACGATAATTCTTGTCGGCATCGTGCTGCTCGTTTTGCTCGCAAACAGCGTTTTACAGGCAGGACTTTGGGGATTCTTGTTGAGAGGATCTTTGATATTGACATCGAATTTCGGTCTTGCAATTGTATTTGGCATCTTAGGTGAAGCATTAGGAGCTATGCTGATTTCTGTAGGGCTTGTGCTGCTGGTGATTATCATCTGCTACTGTATCCTCCGGTTCTTTGCGATTGCATCGCTGTTCTAATTACACATTTTTTCTTTTCAAAATAGTTGATACAACAAATCGTCCCCGATAAGTATTATCAGGGACGAATTTTTTTGCAAAAAATTTCTTATATCTGGTTGACAATCCAAGAAGAATGTGTTATAATAGAAGGGTAACAAAATAAGCACCCCCACAAGGCACAAGATGTTTGGCGACAACTTGTACCTCGTAATCAAACAGATGCAGGAACATCTGGCTGACTTAGTGAGAATGCTATTTGTGTGCGTTTTAATGCAACTTCTTTCATTATAGCACAAGAAATAGATTTTGTCAAGCCTTTCAGTATGTTTCGTGCATTCTGAAGGGCTTGCATTATTTTTCGACTGTTGCACGAATGTTACATGGAACTTGACAACCGAATATCGAACACCTCATAACGCATTCATCCTCATGCCGGTATGAAATCTCGGCAGCCATAGAAGATGTACGCCACGACATCTGTTCAAAGTTTGCAGACAGACAACAGACGAGCGATCCATACACTCTTCAAACCTCTGGACGGTATCCAGAGAGGCAATGAAAGTGAGATTTGAGTGGTAAGGAGAACAAACACTTCTTATGCAGCGGTGCATTGGCATGAACCAATGTGACAACACTGCCGTTCCGTTATGAATGTTCAAACTATTTCCTGTCAATATGACAATCGGTCAGAGCATACATTTCCTGTATTTTCTGACCGGTTATCAAGTGGCAGGGGCGGAAGGAATCGAACCCTCGTCAAAAGTTTTGGAGACTCCTATTCTACCGTTGAACTACGCCCCTATCAAATTTTATCGCAATGACTCACGACTTGTATATTATATCACACTTCCCGAATTTTGTCAAGCCTTTTTTCAAAAAAGTTTTTTCTTCAAAAAATAGGGAAGCAGCACCGCCGTTGGGGGGCGGTGCTGCCTTCCTATCAGCTCTGCTCGCTCAGATACAAGCTCACACGGCTCTGGATGAGGGCGGCCGTTTCTTCGGCAGAGGCATCCCCTGCCAGCATTGCCTGAAATTCCTCTTCGATAATACTGCGCACCTCTTCGTCGCCGTAATACGACGTGCGGATGCCCTCGAGGTAGCTGCGGAATGCCGCCATCCCCTCCTCGCTCGCACCGCCGATGTTGACCTCTGTGTTGCCGAGCTGCACCTTTGCCCCCTTGAAGCGGACAGTCGTGTCAATACGCTTCTGGAGCGTCTCCAGATGCAAAGGCATGGCATCCGTCACGGTATTCTGATACTCCGCACTCAGCAGGTGCTTCATGAAATCCCACATCTCTGCTTTCCTTTCCGACTCGGGATTGTAGGACACGGTGAAATCGGCCGCAAAAACGCCGCCGTTGCCCGTATCATATTCCATCGGATAGCCGACCCATGTCAGGGGTGCATCGCCGAAGGTGGCACGGCACACCTTATGGTAATCCAGCGGCTCCGTGATCTGTGTAAAGCACACAAGTGCCCTGTCCTCACGGAAGGCATACGGAATCGCATCAAAGAGTGCCTGCTGCTCCTCATCGTTCTGCGGCTGCTCCTCCGGCGGGATGGGACGGTTCAGCTCCAGCACAGCAGCAAATGCGGGATTGTCAAAGCTGCACGCTCCTGTATACGGATTGATCCAGAGGTTCTGCCTCCCGCCGAACCAGTACAGTAAATCATAGTCTTTATAACTCACAACAAGCTCATTGGTCAGATCCATGCCCTCGGGCATGCTGTCCTTGTAGGCAGCAAACTGCTCGGGGGTGATGCCCTCTTCCGTGCCGGCATACTCGGTCTTGGCAGCCGCTGTCAGTACGGTGAAGGAAGGGCCGAGCCGCTGGAGCTTTGCATCGTATTCGTATGCAGTAAAGAAGTTGGAGAGGTAGTCCTCACGGCGGAATTCCTCATCCGCATCCATGAGCGTGTACCAGTCCCCGAACATGCCCTTGCCGGCAAGGCTTGCAAAATTCAGGCCGTCTGCACAGATCATGTCCGCCACAATGCCGTCGAGCATATCGCTCTTGAGCTGTGCATAGCCATTTGTGCCCGGTTCTGCCATGGCACCGTAATCGACCACGATGATGCGGGTATTCTCTGCCTGCCGGTTGTAGGCAATCACGGCATCACGGAGCTTCGGTTCCATATTGACAACGGCAAGGCTGATGAGCTGTGTGTTTGCGATCTCCTCCTCGGTGCGGGGCGTTGCCGACATCATGCCGCCGTCCTGACCGCCTTCCCACTGGTCGAAAATGAACTGACCATTGTCGAGTGCATAGACATGTCTCACCGTGTACAGATTTACATCAGAATTGATCCAGTCGAGCAGCTGCGTGGCCTCGCCGTCCTTGACGCCGTAGATGCCAAAGGCATCCCGATAACGATAGTCATAGTCACCGGCATCGGACAAAAATTCAAAATCATACGCATCATGAAAATTCTGCGTGCTGATCGCTGTGCCGTCTTCGGCACTGACCTCAAAGACCTCCACATAGGACTGGTCGGTCTCCTGATCATACTTGTGAACGGCGGTATACATGGTGCCCGGCCGGCTGCCCTGGGTCATGGAAGCGACATTCTCGACATCGATATTGCCGAGCTTCTCAAAGTCCTTATTGTAGGCAGTATAAAATTCTTCCCCTGTGTCGTAGTTTTCGTTCAGGACATACCAGTTGCCGGCTGCATCCATCCAGGTATATTCCATCCAGTATGTATAGGGCGTGTCGGGCTGGAAGCTGTCGGGAATCTCGACGGTCTCGAGGTACTGCATCTGCTCGTCATAATACTCGATGCAGCGGCGGCACTGTTCCTCGTAGATCGCTTTCGATTCAATGCAGACAATCCCCGTCCGGCCATCCTCAAGATGGAAGGCCATGGGCACCTGCACATAATTTCCTTCCGTACGGTCATCGACGCATTTCGGGCGGAAGCGGACAGCATTTTCAGTTTCGGTATCGTACCAGTAGAGATCGGAATAATTGGCATCCTTGGAGAGCGGCGAACTGAAGAATTCCTCAAGGAGGACACTGCTGCCCCAGGTGCACCGGGGTACGCCGTGCTCATTCGGCAGGAAGCGTGCGGTGCGGTACGAGGTATCGAGGGAGACCTCGAGTGTACTGCCGGATTTTTCCATCATGGAGCCGCAGCCGGAAAGCGGACTGACCGCCAGTGCGGCGATGAGCAGGAGGGAAATATTTTTTCTAAGATGGTTCATGGAATGACTCCTTTCTGATCGGGTAAGATTGGTTCACATTTTAATGACTGCACCGGGACAACCCTCAGCTCTGCTCGCTGAGATATAGAAAGCTTTGTTTTCTCGGGACAAACGCAGCGATGCCACTGCGGGGTACCGGG
>JAFQDR010000054.1 GCA_017415945.1 Oscillospiraceae bacterium | reverse complement strand
GATTTAGAGGAGGACAAAACGTATGCTGGATAAACTGAAAAACATTGCACGGCGCTATGAGGAAATTCAGCATCGTCTGAATCAGCCCGAAACCTACGATGATGTGGCGGGCAGCACCAAGCTTCAAAAGGAGCAGAACAAGCTGGAGCCTTTGATGAAGACCTATGAGGCGTATTTGTCAGCTGTGCAGACTATGGAGGATGCGGAGCTGCTCATGGGTGATCCCGAGTTTCGTGAGCTCGCCAAGGAGGAATTTGAGCAGGCCAAGGAAGACCGTGCCCGTCTGGAGCATGAGCTGAAAATCCTTCTGCTGCCTAAGGACCCCAATGACGATAAGAATGTCATTGTGGAAATCCGCGGCGGTGTTGGTGGGGAAGAATCCGCACTGTTTGCCGCAAAGCTCTATCGTATGTATTCCATGTATGCCGATGCCCGCCGCTGGAAGACCGAGGTCATGAATATCAATGAAACAGAGCTTGGGGGCATTAAGGAAATCAGCTTTATGATTGAAGGGGAAGGGGCTTACTCCCGACTCAAATTTGAGAGCGGGGTACACCGTGTGCAGCGTGTGCCCGAAACGGAGTCGGGCGGACGAGTCCATACCAGTACCGCCACCGTTGCGGTGCTTCCCGAGGTAGATCCTGTGGACTTCTACATCGACCCAAAGGATTTGAAAATCGATACCTTCCGTTCCTCCGGTGCAGGTGGACAGAAGGTCAACAAGACCTCCTCCGCGATACGTGTGACCCATCTTCCCACAGGTACCGTGGTGGAGTGTCAGGATGAGCGCAGCCAGTATAAAAACAAGGATCGTGCCATCAGTATCTTGACTAGCCGACTGTATGACGAGGAGTGCCGCAAGCAGGCAAATGCCATCGCTTCCGAACGCCGCAGTCAGGTGGGCTCGGGGATGCGCAACGAACGAATCCGAACCTATAATTTCCCACAGGGACGTGTGACCGACCACCGTATCGGACTGACCCTGTATCGAATCGATCAGATCATGAACGGAGATCTGGATGAAATCATTGATTCCATTGTGACCGCCGATCAGGCGGAGCGACTGCAGTCAGCGGAGGGAATGTAATATGAAAACCGAAATCATCACCAATGAAATTGAACGGGCTGCGGAAATCATTTCCGGCGGCGGTCTTGTTGCTGTTCCCACGGAAACCGTTTACGGCTTGGCGGGGAACGGATTGGATGAAGCTGCCGTTGCCGAAATCTATCGGGTGAAGGGCAGACCGGAGGTGAAGCCCTTGAGCCTTATGGTCCATGACAGCAGTGCCCTGGATGCATACTGCGAAGATGTGCCCGCTGGTGCCTATGCACTGGCTAAGCGCTTTTGGCCCGGTCCTCTGACCATTGTGCTGAAGGCGAAGGACTTGGTTCCCGAAATCGTGAGAGCGGGGGGCGATACCGTGGGACTGCGCTGTCCCGACCATCCTGCAACCCTTGCACTGCTGGAGCGTTGCGATTTGCCTCTTGCGGCACCCTCTGCAAATCTGAGTGGGGCGCCCAGTCCCAAGACCGCAGAGGATGTACTTAGCGGTTTGGGCGGCGAAATTGCCGCTGTTATTGACGGCGGTGTATGCGGCATCGGTACCGAGTCCACCATCATCGATATGAGTGTGACACCCTATCGTATTTTGCGCCACGGAGCCTTGTCCGAAGAAGATATCGCACAGGCGCTGGTGGAGGATATGGTGGTCTTTGGCATCACAGGGGGCACAGGCTGCGGCAAAACTACGGCACTGAATGAAATTTCTTTGCTTGGGGGGCTTGTAATTGACTGCGATGAGGTGTATCATCGTCTGGGAGCGACAAGTGTCGACCTGAGAGAGAAATTAACCGCCCGTTTCGGCGATGTCTATGACAACGGTGTGCTCAATACCAAGAAAATCGGTCAGGTGGTTTTCTACGACCCCGATGCTCTTTTAGAGCTGAATGCTATTACCCACGGTGCTGTGGCTGAAGAAACTGCCCGTATGCTCCGTGTGTGGGCGATGGAGGGCGGCAGACTGGCGGCTGTGGATGCCATTGCGCTGATTGAAAGCGGCATGGCGGAAAAGTACCGTCCCTTGGTGGGGATTCTCGCCCCTGTGGAGGAGCGTGTGCGCCGCATTATGGCTCGTGACGGTATTGATGAGGATTATGCCCGTCATCGTATTTCTTCTCAGAAATCCGACGAATTCTATCGTACCAACTGCGATCATGTATTGGTCAATGACAGTACGCAGGAAGCCTTCGCTCTGAAAGCAAGACAATATTTTACGGAGGTAATCGGGAAGCATGAACGCAAATGAACTGACCAATGCATTGTTTTATCAGCCTAAGCATGGCTATGACCGCATTGATGCGGATGAACAGGCAGTAATGAACGCATACTGCGAAGCGTATAAGTATTACTTGAACACGGCTCGTACGGAACGGGAATGTGTGAAGCTGTCTGTGGAAATGGCGGAAGCTGCGGGCTTTGTAAAATATGAAGTGGGGATGCCCCTGCCTCCCGGTACCAAGCTGTATCGCAATATTCGCGGCAAGTCTCTGGCTTTGGCTGTAATCGGCCAAGAGGGCTTGCAGCACGGCTGCTTGATGGCAGGTGCCCATATCGACTCTCCTCGTTTGGACCTGAAGCAGAATCCTTTGATGGAAACCGAAAATTTGGCATATTTCCGCACCCATTACTACGGCGGTATCCGCAAGTATCAGTGGGTGGCCACTCCTCTGGAGCTTCATGGTGTGGTGGCTTTGAAGAACGGTGATTTGGTGAACGTGGTCATCGGCAGAGATCCCGCGGATCCTCAGTTTGTGATCACCGATTTGCTGCCTCATTTGGCTGCAGACCAGAGCAAGAAGGGGCTCCATGAGGCGCACACAGGGGAAGGCTTGAAGGTGTTTGTTGGCTCCGTGCCCTATGCCTGCGAAGGCCCCAATCGTGTGAAGCTTGCGGTGATGAGCCTGCTGAACAGCCGCTATGGCATTACAGAGGAAGATTTCCTGTCTGCGGAATTGGAAGTTGTCCCCGCTTGTGAAGTCCGAGACATCGGTCTGGATCGCTCTATGATCGGCGGCTACGGTCACGATGACCGTTCCTGCGCCTTTGCGGAGCTGCAGGCAATTCTGGATCTGGATGTTATCCCCCACAGAACTGCTATTTGCATTCTGACGGATAAGGAAGAAACCGGGTCTATGGGTGTTACAGGCATTCTGTCCCGTGTGTTTGACCATTTTATGGAAGATCTGTGTGAGGCACAGGGTGTCTCTCTGCATACCTGCTACGCAAACAGCTTCTGCATTTCCGCAGACGTCTGCAACGGCTATGATCCTCTGTATCCCGAGGTCAGCGATATTCAGAACAACGCCAAGATGAATCACGGTGTTGCCATGTGTAAGTACACAGGCTCCCGCGGCAAATCCGGCACCAGTGATGCTTCTGCGGAAACCGTAGCGACTCTGCGCAGAGTATTTGACAACTACGGCGTTGTATGGCAGATGACGGAAATGGGCAAGGTTGACCAGGGCGGCGGCGGTACCATCGCGCAGTACATGGCCAATCGCAATATTGAGACCATCGACGCAGGTGTACCTGTTATGAGTATGCACGCACCCTTCGAGCTGGTTTCCAAGTTCGACTGCTATATGACCTATAAGGCGGTCTGCGCTCTGTATCACGCCAAGTAAAAGAATCGGATAAAATACCCTCCTGCTGTACACAATACAGTGGGAGGGATTATTTTCGTTCTAAATGCTTCTTCAAAGCATTTAGAACGAGATGCTCCTGCTTGCGCAATGAGCATTGCAGCTCTTCAGCCAACGCCAAGAGGTAAGGGCGTTGGCAGCCCCCACGTAAACATGCGGGGCCTGCGCGCATAATTTGGATGCTTAGGCATCCAAATTCCACACTTGCAGAGCTATTGGAATTTTTCGCTTCGTACATGCCGGCGCGAAAAATAGGTTTAAATTATTTCGTCCTTGCAGACGAAACTCTGTGAGACAATTTTATGGCAGTTTAAAATGATTTTCAGCGGAATGAAATGCGGCAGGAGGTTATTTATGAATGAACAACAGCGGGAAACGCTGAAGGAGCTTGGAAGCACGGATGTGAAAGGGAAGCACGGCAGCATCCACTGTCTGACCATTGCGGGGCTGATCGAAGGACACCAGCCTGCACCCGATGAGGGTAAGGGCACCAAATATGAACACGTTCTGCCCATGCTCGCGGCGGTGGAGGAATCACCCGAAATCGACGGGCTGCTCATTATGCTCAACACCATGGGCGGCGATGTGGAGGCAGGGCTTGCCATAGCAGAGGTCATTGCGGGAATGAAAAAGCCCACGGCGACCCTTGTGCTTGGTGGCAGCCATTCCATCGGGGTGGCCCTTGCGGTGTCGGGAAAGCGGTCGTTTATTCCGCCCAGTGCGGTGATGATGATCCATCCCGTGCGTATGACGGGACTGGTCATCGGCGCTCCCCAGACTTTTCGGTATTTTATGCATACTCAAGAGCGGATCATGGAGTTTGTGACGAGTCATTCCAATATCAGCAATGAGAAATTCAACGAGTTAATGATGGCAACGGACGAGATTGCAAATGATGTGGGCACCATTGTGGACGGCAGACAGGCTGTGGAATACGGACTGATCGACTGTCTCGGGGGCTTGAGCGACGCGCTGGAGTTTTTGCATCAGGAAATTGACAGAAGAAAGGAAGCTTAAAGTCGGAGTGATCCGACTTTTCTTTTATTGAGAGAAATTTGCATTTGCGGAAGGCATGTGCTAAAATGGTACACAATACAAACATAAGGGGGGATAACGTGAAGCTGAACGCATATAAGAAGGTGATTATGCAGGCGGCGACGGTGGCTGTATGTACGGCTGTATTGATCTGTATTGCGTTGATCCCCTCGGTCATTCACTACCAAAGCAGTGTTTTGAAAATTTCCGTGATCTACGGCGTAATCGCTTTGCTTTCCTGCTTGATGCTTCCGACCTATTCTTCGTTGATTAAGACGCGGGATCGAGTTTTTGTTCTGCTGCTTTTGGGGATTGCAGTTACCAATTCTGGTTATTTCCTCCTGTCTGTATCCAAGACCCTAAGTGTCGCGCTGATCGCCAATCGCATTTCCTATTTCGGATCAGCTTTTTTGCCTGCCATTATGATCGTCATGATTGCCGATTTGTGCGGGATGAATTATTCGAAAAAGCTGCTTTCTGTATTATTTACGGTTAGCTTCTTTATGTTTTTGCTTGCGGCAAGCGGCGGAGTATTTGATTTCTATTACCGCGACGTTTCTATTGAGATCGTTGACGGGGTAAGCTATTTGGTCAAGGAATACGGGCCTTTGCATTCGTTGTATTCTGTTTATATTTTTGCTTGCTTTGGCTTGATGCTTTCCTTAATCGTATATTCTTTTATTCGCAGGAAAATCAGTACATATAGGCAGGCAGTGGTGATTTCCGCCATGGTTTTCAGTAATATTGCTGTTTGGTTTGTGGAGCAGCTTGTTACGGTCGAATTTGAATTCCTGTCTGTGTCCTATTTAGCCACAGAGATATTTTTGATACTGTTTTATATTTTGATACAGGATTTTGATGATAAATCGGAGTACTCTCTTGTGAACGAAATGAGTTCCTCTGAGCTTCCGCCTGATATGGAGGACCTGCTGCGGGAGTTTCTGGAAAATACGAGGAAGTTAACCGCTGCGGAGCGGAAAATCATAAAATATTACGGGGAAGGCTGCGACGTTCAGACTGTGGCGGATCAGTGCTATATCAGCATCCATACGGTACGAAAGCATAATGCCAATATTTATCAGAAGTTAAAAGTAGGCTCTCGGGAGGAGCTTGTTCTGTATATGGAATTGTTCCGACGATGCGGGAGATATGATGAGCTGTTTTCCCAAGACAGCGATTCTTGATGTGAGCAGGTAAACGAAAGTTTGCCTGCTTTTTTTATGCATTTGGAGTCGGCAATATGCCAAAAGTTCTTTTGAGGGCTTGTGAAAAACGCACTAATCAAATTGAGTATTTGCGAAAATACTGTGTGAAATTGATAAAAAGTTAATGCTATTTGCCTACTTGTGTGATACAATTATACTGAGCAAATAGATAGGAAATGAAAAGGATAAAAATATAGGGCATTGAAATATAGCTTTGATTGATTATGCTTGATCAGTTGAGAGACTGTAATAGAGACTGTAATTATGAAAGGAGAATGAAATATGGGTCTTATTAATGCAGCATTGGGCAGCGCAGGTGGCGTACTTGCCGATCAGTGGAGAGATTATTTCTACTGCGAATCTATTCCTTCCGATGTTTTGATGGTCAAGGGCAAAAAGCGAGTGTCTGCCCGTTCCGCCAACAAGAAGGGAAGCGACAATATTATTTCCAACGGCTCTATTATCAATATCAATGAAGGGCAGTGCATGATGATCGTGGAATCCGGCCTGATCGTGGATGTTTGCGCCGAGCCCGGTGAATATGTATATGATACCTCTACCGAACCCTCCATTTTTGTAGGGAATCTGGAGGGGAACATCAAGTCTGTGTTCCAAACCATGGGTAAGCGCTTTACTTTCGGGGGAGAAGCACCCAAGGATCAGCGGATCTATTTCTTTAACACCAAGGAACTGACCGGACATAAGTTCGGTACCCCCAACCCCGTGGCGTTCCGCGTGGTGGATGAACGTGCAGCCATTGACATTGACGTGGGTCTGCGCTGCTTCGGTACATACAGCATCAAGCTGGTGAACCCCTTGCTGTTCTACAAGGAAATTGCCAACAATGTAAAGGATGAATTCAAGTACAGCGAAATCGAAGACCAGATGAGAAGCGAGCTGCTGACCGCTCTGCAGCCTGCTTTTGCACGTATTTCCGCAATGGGTGTTCGCTACTCCGCACTGATGGGCTACACCAAGGAAATCGGTCAGGCGCTGCGGGAAGAGCTGTCCGCAGACTGGTCTGAAGGTCGCGGTATCGAAATTAAGAAGTTTGCCATTTCCTCTTTGAGCGTTGTTCCCGAAGACGAACAGATGCTGAAGGAAATGCAGCGCAATACCGCATTCATGGATCCCACTCGCGGAGCGGCGCACATGGTCGGCTCCAGCGGCGCTGCAATGCAGGCTGCAGCGGGCAACCCCAACGGTGCGGCAATGGGCTTCATGGGCATGGGTATGGCACAGAATGCAGGCGGTATCAATGCAGGGAACCTGTATGCGATTGGTGCCCAGCAGCAGGCAGCCGCCCCCGCAGCCCCTGCAAACGGCTGGAAGTGTTCCTGTGGTGCAATCGCAACCGGTAAGTTCTGTCCCGAATGCGGCAGCAAGAAGCCCGAGCCTAAACCTGCAGACGGTTGGACCTGTCCCGCATGCGGTGCATCCGTCAGCGGCAAATTCTGCCCCGAATGCGGTGCGAAGAAGCCGGAGGATGGCTGGAAGTGTAGTTGCGGTGCGGTGAACAAGGGTAAGTTCTGTCCCGAATGCGGAGCCAAGAAGCCTGCGGGTGTGCCTCAGTACAAGTGCGACAAGTGCGGCTGGCAGCCTGCGGATCCCACTAAGGCACCGAAGTTCTGCCCCGAATGCGGTGACCCCTTTGATGCGGGAGATATTGTATAAGCATGAAACGCAGAGCTTCACCCAACATAGGCTTTTGGATGGCGTTATTTCTCAATTTGTTTTTTCAAAGTGAGTGGCTTGGATTTGCCGTTGTGATGCTGGTGCTACACTATCTGGTGAGCCTGCCTTTGGTGTTTACGTGGCTTTGTCTGGGGATCTGGGTGTTCTGGGCATTGGCGATCACCCTGTTTACGGGATGGCTTTCAAGTACCTCTGATGCAACACCTGCCCCCGGAAGCAAGCGCGCATCCGAACGTATCGGAGCTTTTAAGAACGAAAACAAATAAGGAGATGAGATTATGGCATTGTTCGGTAATTTGTTTAAGAAAAAGGAATGTGCAATTTGCGGCGGTGAAATCGGTCTGCTGGGCAATCGCAAGCTGGAAGACGGCAACATGTGCAAGAAGTGCGCTGCAAAGCTTTCTCCTTTCTTTGATGACCGTCGTCACTCTACCGTAGAGCAGATCAAGCAGCAGCTGGAATACAGAGAAGCAAATGCCAAGGAACTGGCGGGCTTCAATCCGACCCGTACCATCGGTAATAATGACAAGTTTATGTTTGAAGAACGAAATGGAATTCCTTACCGCTTTGTTGTCAGTGATGCAAAGGAATGGAGAAAGGAAAATCCCGATATCGTTCTGTTTAAGGATGTTACCGCCTGCGAGTTTGAAGTACAGCATTATGACAGAGAACTGACTTATAAGGATGAGCAGGGCGAGGAACAGAGCTACTTCCCCGAAAGATACGAATATAACTATGACTTCTTTGCGGAGCTTACCATCGCAAACAATCCTTATTTTGACAAGATCGTTGTGAAGCTCAATCGCAACACTGTTGAAATTGTCTCCGAAAAAATCGGCGGCGGTCTGTTTAACAACCGTGGCAATGACCACACTTATCATCCCGAATATCGCATTCATCAGCAGATGTTTGCGGATATTCAGAATGTGATCGATCGCAGCAAGGGAATGGGTACGAGCGGAACGGGCAGTGACCCCATTATGGCGCTGATCGAGAAGATTCGCACTGCGCCCGATTTTGAAACAGTGGTTGAGATCAATAAAACCGTAACGGCATTGGTGAACGATCTTCCCAACCGCGATGCCTACTTTGTACTGCAGACCCAGGCCATGAAGGAAGCACAGGCTCGTATTCAGGCTGAGATGACAGCAACTGCTGCGGCTGCGGCGCCTGCAGCAGGTCCCAAGTTCTGTCCCGGCTGCGGGGCTCCCGCAAACGGGAAATTCTGTGAAAATTGCGGCACACGGTTGATTTAATCCGGTGTGCGTGATTCGGAAAGGAGGCTTATGATGAACGGTCAAGTAACAACCTATCAGTGCCCGTCTTGTACCGCACCTCTCGCTTATGATGCCGCAACGGGAAAACTGGCCTGTGAATTCTGCGGCAGCAGCTTCGAGGTGGCACAGATGGAGGCATTGATGGCCGAAAAAGAAAAACAGGCTGTTGAGGCTTCCGAACAGGCTGCAAGCATCGAAGCGGCATGGGATACTTCCGGTATGAGCTCCGAATGGGGAACGGATGCAGCGGGAATGAAAACCTATAGCTGTCCCTCCTGCGGTGCGGAGCTGATTTGCGATGCTAGCACTGCGGCAAGCTCCTGCCCCTATTGCGGCAATCCCACTATTGTGCAGGGACAGTTCAGCGGTATGCTGAAGCCCGATTTTGTCATTCCCTTCAAGGTGACCAAGGAAGAGGCGATTGCAAAGCTGAAGGAGCATTATAAAGGGAAATTCTTCCTGCCAAAACGATTCAGCGACGAAAATTCAATACGGGAAATCAAGGGAGTATATGTACCCTTCTGGATGTTTGACGGGCAGGCAGAGGGCTATGCATCATACGATGCCACCAGAGTGGACGTTTATACGCTCGGTGATACGGAATATACAGATACATATCATTACGATGTAAGCCGCAGTGGGATCATTCGTTTTGAAAAGATCCCCGTGGATGCATCCTCTAAAATGGATGACCGATATATGGATTCCATTGAGCCCTTTGATTATTCTGCACTCATGCCTTTTTCCACCGCATATATGCCCGGTTACTTGGCGGACAAATATGATGTGACTGTGGAGCAGTGTGCGGAACGTGCAGATGCACGTGCGAAGCAAACGGTATCCGATGCGCTTTTGCGTGAAGCTTCCATTGGCTATACCTCATGCATTCCACGCAACGAATCGATCGAACTTCAGCGGGGGCAGGTACATTATGCACTGCTTCCGGTTTGGATGCTGAGCACAGAGTGGAACGGAGAGCGCTATATGTTTGCGGTCAATGGTCAAACAGGAAAAACTGTGGGTGACCTCCCTGTAAACAAGGGGAAGGTTGCCAAAACCTTTGCCGCGGTCGCAGCTGCGGTAGCGGCAATTGGCTGTGCCATTGTGACATTCCTGTAAGGAGGCGATGGCATGAAGAAAATGCATAGTTTGCTTTTGTGTTTGATGCTTGCTGCGTTTCTGGCTGTTCCGGCTTTTGCCGCTTATGAATATGGAACATATTATGATGAAACGGAAGAGCTTTGGACCCAAGAGCTGCAGACACTGGCAGAGGAAACGATACCGAATGTAATTGATACCAATGCGTTTGATATTCGTATTGATGTGTTTACCTCTTTGGATGACAGCGGAATCGCTGCTGTTGCAGAGTACGTTTACAATGAATATGAATATGGTGTTGGGGAAGACAAGAATGGTGTTTCTTTGTCTGTGTACGTTGTGGAAGATGCTGCGGGCTGGTATGTCGAGGACTGGTATGTATATGCCGGTGGAGACGACAGCTCTTGGTATGGGATTGTGGATGTTTTGGTTGAAGCACTGGATCCCTGCTTAACCAACGATGTGTGGAGCGGCGATTTGGAACAGGACAGCTTGGCAATGACTCGCGTGGTCAGTGTTATGTCCGACTCCGTGATTGCCTATGCTGAGGGCGAGACAAATGAAGCTGTTTCGGCAACGCCCACCTTGCATTTCTTCGAGGAAGGCAATGTGGTCGATATGAGCGGCGTGCTTACGGCAGAGCAGGATGCTGCGCTGGAGAAAATCGTAAAGGAAAATGAAAATCTGTACGGATGCGGATGCTATGCGGTGGTGACCGATGATTACTTGCAGTTCGGCGAAGATGCGCCTGATGCGGTGATCAATCTGTACCATGACAATGCGTTGGGTGTTGGTCCCGACAGAGACGGCATTTTGCTGATGATCGATGTTGTAAACCGCAAATTTGCATTTTTTGTCTACGGTGAAAACGCGGAATATATCTTCGATGCTTATGGTCAGGAACAGCTTGAAAAGGTATTCCTTGATGATCTTGGCAGCGACCTGTGGTATGAAGCTCTGGAAGATTTTGCGCTGGAATGCGGCGAATATATGCGTTTGGCAGAGCAGGGTGAACCGATCAGAGCGAGCAAAACAGGGGCTTATGTGATTGTAATTATAGCTGCTTTGCTAAGTGCCGGTCTTGTATGCTTTGTTCTGCTTGGTCAAATGAAGAGTGTGGCCGAAGAAAAGGAAGCGGTTGCTTATGTATCCGAAAGCGGTCTGACTCTCACGGAGAGAATGGACATTTTTGTATATAAGACTACATCCACGAGAGATTTGAGCAGCGATGACGATGATTCTTCCGGTTCCTCCGGTTCTTTTAGCGGAGGCGGCGGTTCCGGCAGAAGCGGAAGCTTTTAAAACAAAACGAGCGATATAAGGGGGTGGCGAAAGCCATCCCCTTTGTGCTATAATGTGCGAAAAGGAGGGATATGAGATGCAAATCAGTATTGAAAAAGCCTCTCCGTTGGATGCGGCGGAATTGCTGGCGTTTTTGAAGCAGGTAGGTGGGGAGACGGATAACCTGACCTTTGGGGGAGAGGGTGTGCCCTTTTCCGTGGAGGAGGAAGCGGCGTATATCGCCTCCTTGGAACATTCCCGTGACAGCGTGATGCTGCTTGCCAAGCATGGTGACATAATTGTCGGGAATGCATCCTTGTCCCGTATGCCCCGCCGTATGAGCCATCGGGGAGATCTCAGCGTTGCGGTAGTGAAGGAATATTGGAACCGAGGTATCGGCAGACTGCTGATGGAGGAAATTGTTGCTTTTGCGAAAGTAAATGGATTTGCAGTAATTGACCTGCAGGTGCGCAGCGATAATGAGGCAGCCATTCATCTCTATGAGAAGCTCGGCTTCCGAAAAATCGGTACTCATCCCGCATTCTTTCAAATAGACAATACAGATGTTCCCTTTGACTATATGTACTTGAACATTCAATAGAAAAAAGCAGGAGCCGAAGCTCCTGCTTTTTGGAGTCTGTCAAAATACTCCTACGGAGTATTTTGACAGAGAAGCCCCCGCTTACGCGATGGGCAAGCAGGTCTGCCGCGCGCATAATTTGTCCGCATTCTGCGAACAAATTCCACACTTGCAGACCCATTCGTATTTTTCGCTTCGTACATGCCGGCGCGAAAAATAGATTTGACTTTGTTTCGTCCTTACGGACGAAATTTTGCGAAGCTTTTTTTGACAGTCTGAAAAAAGCAGGAGCCGAAGCTCCTGCTTTTTTGCTGTTATAGAAGTTTAATCGTTTGTGGGATATACACAGATCTCAATGTCGCTCAGGGGGAAGGAGCAGCAGGGATGGATCCAGCCGAACTTGATGTCTGCGGCACGACGGCCGTCGGCATCTTCGGGGCAGTAGAACTTGCCGCTGACCAGCTTGGAATGGCACCAGCCGCATTCACCGCTGCGGCAGTGGGAAGGTGCCGCAATGCCTGCTTTCTCCATCGCCCAAAGAAGGCTTTCTCCCGCCTTTGCGGGGACAGTCTGCTTCTTGCCGCGGATGTCCACGGTCAGATTGAATACCTTGCCGGCAACATCGGTGGGGTAGTCGGCGTTCTTTTCCACGCCCATGTAGTCGCCGCTCATTTCCATGCGGTAACGGCGCTTGGGCAGACCGAGAAGCTTCATCTGACCTTCTTCATAGTCATACATGGCCTTGGGGCCGCACATGAATACAGAGTAGTCACCCTCGGGAGCATATTTCTTGATGAGCTCTGCGGTGAGGAAACCATGTTCATAGCCTTCCTTTTCCTCATGGGAAAGTACATGAACGACTTTCACTCTGCCGTTGGAGCGAGCTGCCACTGCTTCAATCTCATCCTTCAGCAGGATGCCGTCGGCGGTGCGGCTGCCGTACAAAATGGTCATATCAAAATCTTCAATGCCGTCTGCAATGGCGGCTGCCATGGAGTAGAAGGGGGTAATGCCCGAGCCGCCCGCCAGAGCAATCACGTGCTTTGCGTCGCGGAGATTCTGGTAGTAGAAATCACCCAGAGGGCCGCTGATTTTTACTTCGTCGCCTTCCTTCCAATTGTCCAGAATATAGCCGGAGGCATAGGTGGGATTGGTGCGCTTGATGGTCAGAATATAGCTGGTGTTTTCTGTGCCCAGTGCATCCTTGGGATTGGAGCGGATGGTATAAGGCTTGTTGACCAATGCGCCGTCAATGTTCAGAGAAACGCTGACATACTGGCTGGCACGGAAATATGCCATTTCGGTGGTGCCCTTTGCGGGATTGGGAACCAAGGTGAAGCTCTTTGCATCGCCGTGGTCTTCTACTTTTGCAATGATGGTATGCTGTGCCTTGGGATGCAGACGCTTTGCCAGAATGTTTGCGTTATAGATGGATACGGGAGGCGTGGTGGGGGCTTCGGCGATCATCTTTTCACGGAGCTTTACCTGCCCAAGGAACGCGCCCACACCGAGACCCTTCAGGGCTTTTTTGTCGTAATTATACTTCATTTTATTTGCCCTCCTTCATATCGTGCAGGGTATAGCGTGCCTGTTCGGCACCGGACAGATATGCCTGGCTATAGCCGTCCATCTGGGTGCCGTGACCGCCTACGAAGCGCAGACCCTTGATGGTGTAGTCCAGATTTGCGGTGCCCGACTGTACTCTGGGGAACATGCCGTCCCAAGTGTGGGGCTCGTAGCCGTAAACGACACCTCTGGGGGTGCCCAGGTACCGTGCCCAAGTGACGGGGGAGGCGATAACGATTTCTTCGATGTGACCCTGCAGGTCTACACCGGTGACCTTTTCGTAGAATTCCACGCAGTCACGGGCGATTTGATCTTTCAGCTTGAAGTAGTTTTCTTCGGTGACATCCTTCCAAGCATCCTCTGCGTAGAATTTGGAGAACTGCAGGAATGCACGGCCTTCCTCAATGGCATCGGGGTGACCGTTGGTAAGGACGGTGACGGTAATATCCTTGTGGGTTTCGATGGCGTTGGAGGTCAGATACTGCTGACGGTTGTTTGCCACGGGACGCATAAAGTTGTCGTAGCCCTTGAGACCCAGTTCCTTAGCGGATGCATCCAGACCCAGATATACGGTGAATGCTGCCTGTGCCAGCTTCTGGGCATTCATGGTCTTCAGGTTCTTTTCGGGGACTTCTGCGGGATCCACCATGCGGTCAAATACTACATGGGGCATGAGGTTTGCAATGACGCGGTCACATTCGATGTATTCGCCGCTTGCCAGCTCAACACCCTTTACTTCGCCGTTCTTAACGTCAATTTTGGAAACCTCGGTGTTGTACCAAATATCGCCGCCCATTTCGCGGATACGCTGGTCGAATGCAAGGCTGATTTCATGGCTGCGATGCTTTGCGATCCAAGGCTTATGGGTCAGATAGACATAGGTCATGTATGCGTAAACCGCAAAGGACATATTAGTGGAGTCTGCGGCAACATACGTCCAGTAGGATTCATAAATGCGGCGAGCCTTTTCGGGAACACCAATGCGAATCAGCATTTCTTCCGTGGGTACGGGAACGACCTTCATCAAATCGCCGTATTTCAGCAGCATTTCCACCTTCTGCAGGGGATTGGGGTGGTTATGACGTTCTGCCAGCCAATCAACGCCGTCGTGGAGCATACGGGCCAGCTCCATAACCGTGGTCATGGACTCACGGCTGCCGGGTACCTGACGTTCCATTTCGTCGATGAATTCCTGTACGCCCAAAGGCATTTCTACGTCATAGGGCATATCAGGGTCGGTGACAGTCGTGCAGAAGGATTCGTTAATGGGAATCCATTCCACATCCAGTCCGTAGCCGTCCAGCAGCTTACGAACGGCACCCAAGGGCTCGCCGTCCACACCGCGGCCCATCTGGCACATTTCGTGCAGAGTGGCTTCAAATTCATATGCACCGCGGCGGAAGCTGGTTGCGCAGCCGCCGGGCAGGTTGTGCTTCTCCAAGACCAGAACTTTCTTACCTTCTTTTGCCAAATATGCGGCTGCAGACAGACCACCGTTGCCTGCGCCGACGATGATTACATCGTATTTTTGCATAGGATTCCCTCCGTTTCGGTGCGTTATTTCATTCAATGATACGCTGTGGCTATACCACACTTATATTGTACACTGGTATAGCCACGGATGCAATCAAAACTTCGTTAATTGATTAACGAAAGATTTTTCCGTGAATTGTGCATTTCACGTATAATTTGAGTGCTGTGGTCGGAAAAGGGAAACCACCTTGATTTGGTGTGTTTTTTCCGTTATACTGAAGCTACATTACACAAGGGGCGTTGGGACGATGAGTGGAGAAAAGGGCAGAAAACTAAAGAAAAGCTTTGTGGATGAAATGCAGTCCCGCATCCTTTCGGGGGAGCTTCGCCCGGGGGATCGCCTGCCTCCCGAACGAGAATTGGCAGAAGAAATGGGCATCAGCCGAGGCAGTGTGAATCAAGGGATCCTTGATTTGGAGCGTATGGGCTTTCTCCGTGTGGTGCCGAGAAGGGGTACATTTGTTGCGGATTATATCCGAAATGCAACACCCTTGACCATTGCGGCCATTATGAATTATGACTCCACGATGTACGATGCGGAGCTGTTCCGCGGGTTTATGGATTTCCGTATTTTGGTGGAGCGAGAATGTGTGCGCTTAAGCTGCAAGCGTATGGACGATGCCTCCCGCAAGATGCTGGATGAGCTGACGGAACGAATCTATGCTGCGGAGGGGGATGCGTTGACGGAGGCTTTGTATCGCTTCCATTACGCCATTACGGAGTTATCGGGGAATCCCGCATATACCATTGTGTTTCAAAGCTTTGAGCTGCTGCTTCGTAATATGATAGAGGCTCATTACAGCGACCGAAAGGAATTGGAAAAATGTTTGCCGCTGTATAACCGTCTGGCGGATGCACTGCGCCGTGGTGATGCCAAGGAAGCTGACGGGTATTTACTGGAGATCCTTGGCATGGCCTCCGATTATTTGGACAAAATGCTGCGGGAGAAATCATCGTAAAATAAGTGTGAAAACAGGGATGATTGGTAAAACGCAACGAATTATGCCCTTGGAATCTCAATAATTTGACGTTTTTCCGATGGTTTTACACTTGAGAAAGAAGGCCTCTCGTGATACAATATCTCTGTTGTACGAAACTAAGGAGATGTGAATATATATGAAGTTAGGTATCGTAGGTTTGCCCAATGTTGGCAAGTCCACTTTGTTCAACGCTATCACCAATGCGGGTGCTGAATCCGCAAACTATCCCTTCTGCACCATTGAGCCCAATGTCGGCATGGTTACCGTTCCCGATGAAAGAATGGATTTCCTGGCTGAAATGTACAGCCCCAAGAAGTTTACCCCCGCTGTTATTGAGTTCGTTGACATCGCAGGTCTGGTGAAGGGTGCTTCCAAGGGTGAAGGTCTGGGCAACAAGTTCCTGGACAATATCCGTGCAACCGATGCCATTGTCCACGTTGTGCGCTGCTTCGACGATGAAAATGTTATCCACGTTGACGGTTCCACCGATCCCCGCCGTGACATTGAAACCATCGACCTGGAGCTGATCATGTCCGATGCGGAAATGGTTACCCGCCGTATTGACCGTCTGTCCAAGGTGGCTAAAAGCGGCAATAAGGGTGCAATGCATGAGCTGGATGTATTCAAGCAGCTGCTGGAGCATCTGAACGACGGTAAGTCTGCAAGAAGCTTCGATTGCGACAGCGAGGATATGGCAATCGTTCGCGGTGCCGATTTGCTGACCCTGAAGCCCATCATTTACGCTGCCAATATGGACGAGGATAATGTTGCCGCATATGCGGACAACGCTTACTATCAGACCGTGTGTGAAATTGCGGCAGGGGAAGATGCGCAGGTTCTGCCTATCTGCGCACGCATCGAAGAAGAACTGGCTCAGCTGGATGACGAGGAAAAGGCCATGTTCCTGGAAGAACTGGGCATGGAAGAATCCGGTCTGGACCGTATGATCAAGACCTCCTATGCACTGCTGGGTCTCATCAGCTATCTGACCGCAGGTCCCGATGAGGTTCGCGCATGGACCATCAAGCGCGGCACCAAGGCTCCTCAGGCAGCGGGCAAGATCCACTCCGACTTTGAACGCGGTTTCATTCGTGCGGAAATCGTTGCATTTGACGATCTGAAGGCTTGCGGCACCATGGCTGCTGCGAAGGAAAAGGGTCTGGTGCGCAGCGAAGGTAAGGAATACGTCATGAATGACGGTGACGTAACTCTGTTCCGCTTCAACGTATAATCGAATTCAAAAGCCGCAGCTATGGCTGCGGCTTTTTTAATAAGGTGAATGTAATGCTTGGTAGTTTTGGCGGCAATGTTGCCGCGATTTTATATTTTCTGCTGTATCAGTTCTGTGGCTTAATGCTTGCGGAACGATTTCTGCAAACGGAAAAGAAAACTCTGCGCCTGCTTGTGGGCAGTGTATTAGGCAGCGTGCTGCTCCAATGGATGCCCGTGCTGTTTGCGTTTGTGTTGGATTTCACGAGAATGGGGCACGTTGCGGCTGCCATCCTTACAGTTGTGGCAATACTCCTTTTGAGAAGAAAAGAACATCCTCTCACTACCGAAAAGGCTGCGCCGGAATGGAAATATGCAGTTCTTCCGATGACGGTGTGGTGTGTATTTGCCTATCTGGTCATCAGCGGCTTTGAGATTCGAGACGGTGCGGTATATTCCTCTCAGGCGACCTATGGGGATATGGCTATGCATCTTGGCTTTATCACCTCCATTGCGGAGCAGCAGACCTTCCCGCCGGAGTATTCTATCCTGCCGGGGACACGTCTGTCTTATCCGTTCTTGTCCGACAGCATTTCTTCCTCCCTGTATGTTTGGGGCTGTGATATCCGCCTTGCTTATATGCTGCCTATGCTCTTTGCAGGGGCGCAGGTAATGCTGGGGTCGTGGATGCTGTTTGAGACGTGGCTGAACAGCAAGGGGAAGTCTCTTCTGGCTTGGGTGCTGTTCTTCTTGAATGGTGGCTTTGGCTTTGTCTACTTCCTAAAGGGTGATTTTTCCGAGCAGATGAACCGACTGTTTACAGGGTTCTATCAGACTCCGACCAACTTGACAGAGGAAAACATCCGCTGGGTGAACATGATCGTGGATATGCTGCTGCCTCAGCGTGCCACTTTGTTTGGGTATGCGGTGTTGTTTACGGCATTAACCTTACTTTTTCGTGCGGTTTGGCAGAAAGAAACCTGCCTGTTCCCTGCGGTAGGGGTGTTGGCAGGGGCGTTGCCTATGATCCATACCCACTCCTTCCTTGCTCTTGTTTTGGTTTCGGGGTGCTGGCTGCTGATGTGGCTTATGCGGGAATGTGAAATCGACCGTATGAAGCTTATTAAGCTTCTGCCTGTGGCGGGAATTTTGGTGATGCAGGCTCTGCAAATCGTGATAGAGCTCACGGATCAGCGACAGACGGACACGCTGCTGTTGCTGCTCTTGGTGTTTGCCGGGGTGTTCTGTGTGGCCTTGTTTGTCTGCGGTTATCGCTACGTAACAGAACGAGGGTTTATGACCTTGCTGCCCAATTGGGGAGTATATCTGGTAATTGCGGGCTGTCTGGCGGTGCCCCAGCTGGTGATTTGGACATTTGGTCAAGCAACGGGGGAAGGCTTCCTGCGAGGCTATTTCAACTGGGCAAATATTGATGACAACTATATTTGGTTCTATATTAAGAACATCGGTATTGTCTGGCTGCTGTTTGTGCCTGCATATCTTATGGCAGGGAAGAAGACGGTTGCTGTGGCGTTCCCTGTGACGGTGATTTTCCTCATTGCGGAGCTGGCTGTATTTCAGCCTAATGTGTATGATAACAACAAGCTTCTGTATGTGGCCTATTTGCTCATGTGCGGTGTAACGGCTGACTTTATGATCGAGCTGTATCGCAGGATGCGTTCTGTGCCTTTGAAAAATACTGCGGCTGTGTTGACGGTGTTCCTGTGTACCGTTTCCGCTGCGCTGACCATCGGCCGTGAGTGTGTGGCGGAATATCAGCTCATTGGGCCCGACCAGTACAAGCTGGGGGAATACGTTATGGAGAACACCGAACCCGATGATAAATTCCTCACCGATACAAGGCATAATAATGTGATTGCTGCGCTGACCGGGCGCAATATCCAGTGCGGCAGCGGCTCTTATGTGTATTATCATGGCTTGGATTATTATGAACAGGAGCAGGCTATTCGGGTCATGTACGAGGAGCCTGCATGGTATCCCGAGACTTTTGCTCTTTATGACATTGATTACATTGTGGTCAGTGCCTATGAGAGAAATAACTACCAAGTGGACGAAACGACCATCGCATCCATGTTCCCCTGTGTGTATGATACGGACGGCGTGCGTGTGTATCAGGTGAAATAATAAAATGGTGAAGCCTCCGAGGGAATATTTCCCTTGGAGGCTTGTTTGCTTGGTTGGGGTTAATATCTTATTCTTCGGTGACGTAGATCATATCACCCTCGTGATAGATCTCAATGAAGCATTCATAATGGCGGCGATTGTACAGAAGATAGCCACTGAATTTGGTGGTGTTGTATCCGTAGGTTTCATCCATGACGTTGAATCCGAAAGGCTTGATCTTTTCGATGAAATCTTTGAGGAACAGCTTTTCTCCCGAGAAGCTGCCAACATTTCCTGTGAAATCCAATAGATATGCGTAGCTGAAATCCCATTGGACATTATGGAATTCTATGTGGCCGTTGGGCTGAGCTAAGGGGGGCGTGGTTCTTACCATCCCCGATTGTGTTCGCATCACAATTTTGTCGCCTTTGACCTCGAAATCAATCACACACATATCATGAAGGCTGTAAGGTGTTTGGATGTTATTGCGAATAGTTTTCAACATAAAAAGAATCCTTTATATGTCGGAGTTATCTGTGCCGTATGGGATGATTACGGTTTTGCAGTTTTTGCAGTTGTAAGCCAAGGCCTTGCTGTTTGGCATCAGCTTGTCGTTGGCGCCGATGGGGATGGCACCTTTGGCGAGAGAGGAAAGTGCGGATACCCATTGCTTTTTGGGTGTCCAATATACTCCGTCTCGGCACTGAACAAATCCCTGCTGCATTTCGCTGTTACAATATGGGCAATTCATAAAAGTACCTCCTTAATTCAGTGATGTGGTTTTAGGAGAAGGGCTGTGGATTATTTTGCGATGTGACCGTATGCTTCCACGTGTCTGTCGGGACGGACGGCGGGGCCGCCTGCCATAATGATGGATTCCGCAATGTCGGCCTCTGCATAGACGATGCCTTCGCCCCAGCCTGTGCAGGCCATTTCCATGCCGAAGGGGTGGGTGATGCGGCTGTGACCGCAGTAGTTGATGGTGCCTGCGGTGCCGCACTGGTTGCAGGAAATGAAGAACACTGCATTCTCCGCAGCGCGGGTCTTGTCGTACATATTGAAAATGTCCAGAATGGGGTCGTTTTCATCGGGAGCGGCGGGGTCACCTGCCATGGGCCATGCAGCGGGTACACAGATAATGTCCGCAAATTGACAATAAAGCTCACGGGCGGATTCGGGGAATGCCTTGTCATAGCAGATCATCAGACCGATTTTGCCAATGGAAGTCTCAAATACATTGAACTCGGTGCCGTGGGTGTAAATTTGGCTTTCGCAGCCGGGCTGATGTACCTTGCGGTATTTGCCCACAAAGCCTTCGGGACCTACCAGAACGGCGGAATTGTACAGAACGTTGGCATCGCTTTCGTCACGCTCGGTCATACCCCATACAATGTAAATATTATGCTGCTTTGCTTTTTCAATGAGCAGTTGTGTGGAGGGACCTTCGGGAACGAGCTCAGCATTTTCCAGCTGGTAGGCGCGGGTCTCCTCGCTGACCTCATCCAAGGTGGGAAGATAGCCCTGCAGGGACTGCTCGGGAAGGACAATCAGATGGGCACCTTCCGCTGCGGCGGCTTCAATGAAGGAAATGTACTTCTTGAGATTGTCTTCTTTGTTCAGTGCGGCGGTAAAGCTTGTGGTTGCTATTTTTGTCATGGAAAACACCCTTTCTTAATTGATCTTGTGATTAGTTTAACATTACACAATTGAAATAACAAGTGGCTTTCCATGCTTGACATTGGAAAAAAGGGGTGATATTATATGGCTGTTGATAAAAAAGCGATGACGGAGAAGGCGGGTATCAGCACCCTTTCAGAGAGTTCGGCGTTTGGTGTGAGCCGAATAGGGAAGAATACCGCAGCTACCCCTCCCGAGCAGGTGTCCGAACAGCAATCAGTAGGCGCACCCGGTTAACGCCCGATACAGCGTTGCTGAGTGAAAGCTCAGGGTGGAACCGTGTAATTTCAGCACCCCTGACATTGGTCAGAGGTGTTTCTTTTTTTATCAGAACACATTACTTCAATATAGGAAAGAGGATGTATGAACATGGAATTCACTTTTGAAAACAAAGAATACCGTGATATGTATCGTCACACCACCAGCCATATTCTGGCACAGGCTGTTAAGCGTCTGTACCCCGATGCAAAGCTGGCAATTGGTCCCTCCATCGATGACGG
>JAFQDR010000053.1 GCA_017415945.1 Oscillospiraceae bacterium | reverse complement strand
TGTTTTTTTGCCCATTTGCAGTAGTCGGTGGTAAATCTTTTCTCTCCCATAGCGGAAATCTTGTCAAAATGTAAATATCTGAGTACAAAATCCGTTAATTTGTGGTTTGGAGCGCGGTCATATAAGAGTTTTGTAATACCCGGCATAACGTTGTCGAGAACGTTACCCATGGTAATTTTCGCTTTGGTGAGCATAGAAGTAAGCTGGAAATACTGCCTTGAAAGCAACCGCAGTTCGCGGTATACCTCGTCTGTAGGTTTGGCAGCCTTGAGATCCTGCCAATAAGTAAGACCGAAGGCGGCGATCTTCATAGAGTCAATCTTGTCTGTCTTTGCTTTGCGAATATCCTGAGAACAAAACTTTTTCATGCGTAGAGCGTTTACCACGCAAACAAAAATATTTGCTTCAAGCAGCTGTGCTACCACGGGTAAATGGTAGTGTCCCGTGGCTTCTAGTACCACGCTAACCTCCTCGTCATACGAGCGAATATCCCGTATAAGCTTTGTAATTTCTTCGGCGATGTGTTCGATGTCGTAAGGTATCCTCAGAACCTCTCCGCCCGGTTTCAAAAAGCATACGGTGCTTTTTCCTTTTGCGATGTCAATACCAACGCAGATCATAAAAATCCTCCTTTTTGTTGTTTCTGCAATGTACCGTTTCAGCTTATTACGACTCATTTTGGCTCGTGACGCGAACGCATTTTTTGAATGGGTGGGCTCGCCCACCCATTCAAAAACGGAACAACCTGCTTAATCGAATCTTTATAACAAGAGAACGGATGACGCTTTGCCTAACGAACACGAAGCTCAAAGAAAACGTCGTCAGTCCATTGCTCTCTTATTATAACAAAAATAAGCATAGCTGGCTATACCGATTTGCTCAGTATAGGGCTATGCTTATATTGTACCAAAGAAAAAGGCTTTGAGTTCATATATCAGAGCCTTTTGGACGGAGAGACGGAAATTGCTCATTTACAATTAACACGATAAAACACTCAAAACAACACATTCCCGCAAACGTGTTCTTCCGATTTCCTTTTTCATCTGGTACAATATAGACATCACATGAAAAGGAGATAACAAAATGAACACAGACAAAATCTACGCAGAATCTATCGCCAAGGAGTATGCCCCCAAGGATAACTCCAAAATCGTAACACTTCGAAAGCTCGATGCAAAGGCAAAAATGCCGGCAACTGTATTCACCTACACATTCGGCATCATATCCGCGCTTGTATTCGGCACGGGAATGTGTCTTGCAATGCAGGTTATCGGAAGCGGTATCGCCGGTATGCTTCTCGGAATCGTCGTCGGAATTATCGGTATGATCGGATGCGGTGTGAATTATCCTATCTATAAGAGGATGCTTGAAAACGGCAAGAAAAAATATGCGTTTGAGATTGTGGAGCTTGCAAGAGAGATCAGCGAGGGAAAATAATATCGAAAAAGGAGGGCGCATCCTATGAACAAGAATGAAAGCAAATATTTTAATACAGCGGTGAAAATGGACGAAGCCCTCATTTCGCTTCTCGAAAAGAAGGAGTTTTAGTATATCACCGTCAAGGAGATCTGCGATAAGGCGGGTGTGAATCGCTCCACATTCTACCTCCACTATGACAACACCTCCGATCTCTTACAGGAGGCCACACAATACATCCTCGACCGCTTCAGTTCTTATTTCACAGTTGATAAGGAAAGTATTACGCTCCGATATTCAAAAACGGATCTGAAGGATCTTTTGTTTATCACACCCGAATATCTGACACCGTACCTTACATTCATGAAAGACAATCAGCGCCTGTTCCAAACCACGATGAAGGAGTTCGGCTTTATGGGATTTGATAAGGTGTATCAAAAAATGTTTACATACATTTTCGACCCGATTCTCGCGCGGTTTGATTTCCCCGAAAACATCAGAGGCTATGTCATGAAATTCTATCTTTCGGGTATTACGGTGATCGTTATGGAGTGGCTCGCAGGTGACTGTGCTGACAGTATTGATACCATTATCGGTGTCATCACCGAGTGTGTTCTCGGAAAGTTGAAAATACATGGACAGAATCTTTAAATCTGCACTTGCCAGTTTAGCACTCAATATGGCGTTCAGCGCATATCACATTGTTTTCGGCGTGATGGAGCGCTCGTGGTGGCTGTTCACGGTTGGTGTCTATTACGTGATTCTAAGTACCGCCCGATTCGCTGTCATCATGACAAAACAAAACGGTCGTTTTGTTACAAAATTCGCCGGTATCATGCTTATGGTGCTGTCCGTACCGCTCGCCGGAACCGTGGTGCTTGCCGTCGTGACAGATAGAGGAACCGTCTTTCACGAGATCGTTATGATCTCCATTGCTGTGTATGCGTTCGCGAAAATCACGCTTGCAACAGTGAAACTTGTAAAGTCACGCCATATCCGCTCTGCAAAGGCGGTGACACTGCGGAATATTTCTTTTGCGACGGCTTTTGTTTCGATCTTCTCTTTGCAGAGATCTATGCTCGTTTCTTTTGAGGGAATGAGCGAGTCGGGAATACGCATCATGAACGCTGCAACCGGTTGTGCCGTATGTATCATCGTGTTTCTGCTTGGACTGAATCTGGTGCGGAAGGAAAAGGTTATCTTCAGGTCGCTGAACAATACGAAAAGAATAAGTGAACGCCGATGAGGGCAAGCAAAATCTCATCGGTGTTTTTGCATTTAAATTTTCTTTGATCGAAATTCGCCGTTTGTGAAACCTATACAATAAATCAGCCGAAAACGTGTTTCAAAAGACCCGTTTTCGGCTGATTTTTGGTCGGAGTGACAGGAATCGAACCTTCGCCATCTTGGTCCCGAAGAGGTGGTCAGGCATCCGTCTAACGATTTGCGGCCGTTTCAGGCGCTTTCCGCTTGACGAAAGATGATCTTGTGCGCTCTTGTATCCGCTGTTTCCATGTGTTCCGGATCTGATTGTGGTCAGGTATGTGGTCGTGATCGTGGCGCAGCGGATGGGATGCAGTAGTTAAAGAAAGAATGGGGTTCAATAAAGGTTACAACCTTTTCAAGCTGAAATTATTTTCGCGCAGGTCTTCCTTCGCCACCCTTTGATTTATTCAGCGTTGGTTTATGCTGAGCGATTTTTCTTGTTTATGACTGCGGCGGGTATTGGATGTGGATCGTCCGTCCGATATTTTGCACAAATGCCAATAATGTCCAAAAAGCAATCAACATTAAAATGTAACTCACGAATAAAGCCAACTGCAAAGTGTATTCGCATCATCCATAAATTGCTCAATCGATCCGTTTTGAGTAAACTCAATCAGCATACTGCGATCGTGTCCATCCTGCCGCAAAAGATCAATGACACGGCGCCACATGACTTCTCCTTCCACAAGGGGGATAAGCGCATTGCTGCTGGCCGCATTCACATGAACATTGGACAAATAGGGCAAAACACCACGAAGTATCTGGATATTGACAACCGGATCATCGATACCTGAGCTGATTTGCCAATATAACCGTACATTCTCATGAGCAACCTCGTCTATCAGCCGAAGCGCTGAATGAAGCTGATCGGTTAGTGTGTTTATATGATATTCGATGGAGAGAACAATCCCCTCTTTCTCACAAAGTGCTGCACACTGCCGAATCGATCGTACAACCTTCTGGCGGTCATCTTCTTCACGACTTCCCTTTTTTCCTGCCCAAATACGGATATTGCGGGCCCCCAGCGCCTTTGCGGTTTGCAAAATCTCAATGAAGACCGTCTCATCGTTATAGCCTGCGAAAAAATAGGAACCATATGAGATCGGTCGCAGCCCTGCCTGTTCAGTGAGTTCCCTCACTGACTGCGCATTCTCAATGCTGCCAGCAGGAACATGAAGATCACTCCCCCACTCAATATCCTGCAATCCCGCAGCAGCTGTCACAACCAGAATCTTCTGTGGTGTAAATGTGCGAAAGGTCACCGAAACCATTCCTGCCGACAGCATGTTATATATCCCTCCTGTTTTTCAAATTGATTAATATTCGGTTCTGTCAATGATTTCCTGCTGAAGCTCCGGCTGCAATCTGACAAAATAATCGCTGAATCCGCCAATACGCACCTGAAGATTGCTGTATTTTTCAGGGGATTGACGCGCTGCCTCTAATGTAGCACGGTCCACCGCATTTACCTGCAGCTCAATACCGCCCTGCTTGATGAAGGTACGCAGCAACGCCACAAGTGTATACTGTTTATCACCGCGCAGATGTTCTTTGCTGAACTTGACATTGACAACCATACCGCCAATCAGCGACGACTGTTCCCACGAGGTCAGTGAATTAATCATTGCGGTGGGGCCGTTCACATCACGCCCCTGAACAGGACTGCATCCGTCCGAATAAGAATAGCCGCTGAGCCGTCCGTCAAAGGTCGCTCCCATCAGTGCACCGCGGGCAGCATGATCCACATAAGAAAATGTCCCCGGCATCATATGATTTCCGAAAAGGAGGTTATTTTCTTTGAAAAGAGCCTGGAGCTGCCTGCCAAAGCTGCCTGCCAAATCATCAACCGCAGCATCATCATTCCCGTAATGAGGAAGGTTTCGAATGATATATTGCCGCAGCTCTTCGTGCCCCTCAAAATTCTGCTCGACAATTTCGTTGAAGGCACTGAGCGTCATCTGACGATCTTCATAAACGATCGAACGGATCGCCGCAAGTGAGTCCACTGCATTGGAAAAACCAATCATAATCGGCTGAATAAACATGTATTTTTCCCCGCCCTCAAAGATGCTTCTTCCTCTGCCGATACAGTCATCGATCAGTGTGCAGACGCGCATCGGCTCATTTCCGTTGCGGCTGGCCTCGAGCATACGCGTCGCATAGTACAGAATGTAACCGCGCATGTCCGAAACAATGTTTTCATAAAAATGACAAAGCAATTCATCGAAATCCGATTCATTGGTAAGTTCCCTGACTGTCTTTGCAAGAAGCTGGGGCAGATCAGCCATAAAAGCGGTGGTATGCGCTCTTGTTTTTCCGACAACCGTAATCTCGGCACAGGTAGTATGAATGTAATTAACCGCATCTTCATGGGGACAGCCGTAATTCTGCTCCAAAGAGGCTACGATGGCTGCATCATTAAAGAAAGCGGGGTGTGTTGTACCGTGAGAGAGGATTTCTGCGCAGTACAGAAGCAATTCATCGCTCGTCTGCTCACATACCGCCACAGCACCATTAGGATCGGGAAGCTGCAGATGATCAAGAGCGGTTATAAACATATAGGTCAAATCATTTTCTACAAGCACTCCATTGGCATCAAGCCCGCCGACCATAAATCCGCATGCCGCACGAGTAAAGACGCGGGTCGAAATGTGAAGACAGTATTGATCGACCAGTTCCTGTGCTTCTTCTTTGGTCAGTCTGCCCATTTGGATATCCTGCAAATAATAGGGATACAAATAACGGTCAGGGCGATTCAAGGGATACAAACCGAAGAGCGTACCGAGGAAAAACTGAACACTTTGCATTGCTTCATAAAAGCTGCCTGCAGGATATTCGGGCACCCTCAAAAGTGTTTCGGCGATCCGAATCAATTCATTCTTTCTGTTTTCTGCAGCAGATTCAGCCATCTCGGCTGCCTTTTTCGCATAACGTCTTGCCAAATCGGAGAGCGCATCCAGCTCAATCAAACAACAGCGATAAAATTCATGCTGTTTGATCACCTCGTATGCAGGATAATCATGACAGCAGTTGAGATCAAGCTTTCCCATCGCTTCGTGAATTTCTGCTCGGATCCCCGAAATGCCCAGCTTCAGCAGCTTTTCAAAATCTAGCGATAAATGATCTCGTTTCGGTGTGATTTGTGTCAGCGTATGGGAGGACATCTCAAACATATCGCAGAGCATATCGTATTCTTTCTGTTCTTCTTCCGTATATTCGGGCAGATAGAGACGCCCAACCAAAAGCTCCTCTTCTGCGATCAAGGGCTCTGCTTCATACAGCTCTTCTGCTTCCGCATATGAGGTACGAAGTCGTGTGGTTTCTGCATTGCAATGCTTCTTCCAGCCTCTCAGATAGCCCAGCGTGATCCAACGATCGGCTGTATTGAATTTGCGATATTTTTTATCTACATACGGGTCCTCTTCCATCGGTACAGGCAGAGAGAGAAAAATACTTCTCAGTTTTTCGGTTCTTTCGGTAATCGGTATACTTTGATAAGACATATAAAATCCTTTCTTGACAAAAGCCAGATATGGTGGTATAGTAATAGCATAAATGTTATATTATTCGTCATATTATCGATATAATATTATTTTAATGAACAACACAAGGAGCGGCAGATGGCAGTTTTTCATGTTATCGATACGAAAGATGTGGATAAGCAGATACGATTTCACCACATCAAGGAGGACGCGGAAGCGGGAACCTGGACGAAAGAAATGGTATTCTGCTATTGCTATATCAAAATCAATCTTTTTCTGGAGGGCAATTTTTCGGTGATCGTTGATGATCATTCCTATCGCCCGACCTATGGAGATATTTGTGTCCTGCAGCCATACCAAATGCATTGCGGACTGATTCTGAATCAAACCCATCTCGATTATTACGAGCTGAATGTGGGAATCAAATCACTCGACCACATCTCAGACGGAAACAAGCTGATTAAAGCACTGATCGATAACAGTCATAACCGAAATGTTATATTCAGACCGAGCAGTAAGGATGTGACAACCGCACAGCGGCTTGTCGAAAAACTCGAGCATGCGCTGGAAGAACACCATCACGCACTTGCACTGGCATACACAATAGAAATCCTCGCACTGATCAACGCCGTCTATACCCGCAGCAATCGCGTATCCCCCTTCTTTCTTAACAAACTCACACAGAATACCCTCTGCTGTATCACCGAAAACTTTGCTTCTGAAATTAAAATTGATCAGCTTGCCGACTCATATGGCGTAAGCGCTTCCTATTTGTCTCGTATCTTCAAAAAGGATGTGGGGATGGGAATTCATGAATACCTTACCAAATACCGTATTTTGCAGGCATCCTATCTTCTCAAAGCGCATTCGGTCACAGAAACAGCCCTTCTCTGCGGTTTTAGCGAAAGCTCCTATTTTATATCGGTCTTTAAAAAGCACTTTGGCTGTACTCCCATGGCATATAAACAGTCACAGAAAAAATCGGATAATAACGAACCTCTGCATTTTGAATGATTTATATCCAAGGGCATGACCGAAGATGTTGATGAATAAACGGCTTTATATTCGATGATTTGAAATAACGCCGTTTTTTTGCAGCCAGGATATACAATCAGTTGTTTTCGTAGCTTTCGAGGAATTTTTCAAGCGCTTCCTCTGCCTGCGCGGTGATCGAAGCAAATGCACTTGCAACTTCAGTGTTGCGTTTGCTCTCGAGATTGATAATGCGAGATGCAATCTTACCGAAATCAAGGATATATCCGATATCAAACTGCTTGCTGTTGAAGATAATATCAAGAATTCTCTGTGACTCCTCATCACGAACCGATTTCTCATTCAAGCAGGTTTCATAGAAGGCCTTTTTAACGGTATATGTTGACTCGGCTGCCATCGCTTCCACGATCAGACCGCACATTTCCCTGTCGCAGGTCGTAGGGAACGAAATCACAAAACCGGTTGCCTCAGGGAATGTATAATATCTATCCTGTGCTTCATCCAGCTTGGGAAAAGGAAGCACACCGAAGTCGGTTTCCATCGAGCGATAATCGCGCGGGACAGGCTCAAACACAGAGGCACGCATCAGCGATCCGCCCTCTGCAAACCAGTTGGAAACTGCCGCCCAACCGCCATTGGCGGTCAGCGGATTACCCATGAGCGTTCTTGTCTCATCAATCGACACCAAAAGTGCTGCAGTCGCCAGCGAGATATTACGCTCGGAATTGATTGAAAGAACAAGGCTATCGCTATTCTTCTGCACAACGGTACCGCCAGCCGAGAAATACATCATCAGTGAATTGCCGTTCTGAGAAAGATACCCCCAGCGGTCATCAAAATCCATCTTACTGTCGCCATTGATATCGCTGTTCACATTGGCTGTATAGTAATTGAATTTTTCCAGCGTCCAGTTTCCGTCAAAAACGCTGGCATAGGGAAGCTCCAGTCCCAGCTCGGCACACATATCCTTGTTAAACACAATCGAATATACACGGCAGTTGACCAACGGTGAGATGTCGCCGGTACACATATAAAGCTTGTTTTTGATTGTAAATGCATCCACCACCGACTGATCCCACCAATCAGCTGCCGTATTCAAATGAGGCATATCCAGCCAGTCTGCCAGATAATTCTCCTGTGAAACAGGAAGCATATTGGTGAGACTTGCAAAAAATGCCTGATAAGCGTTATCATCTGCATTTACGCTGTTTTTCATGATCTGCTTTGAGTCACCGCTGTTCTGAACGACATCGATCACAACGCCATACAGTTCTTCAACTTTTTTGTTTCGCTTATAAATCTCATCGTTCAGAATCTCGCCGTTCTGCTGATCCGAGTCAATCATACGCCATGCATCTCCTGTAGATGCCGTTGCTTCGCTGTCCTCGTGGAAAAAGACAAAATCCACGCCGCCAAAATCGTTTTTGGGCAGATTGGCACGCTCAAGCCCCACAAGGATATCTTCGGGTGGTGTACTCTCGGTCAGAGTAGTACCTGTGTTCATATTCTCTTCTCCGGACGAAGCTTCGGGTGCACAGGATGAGAATAGTGCTGCCGCAAGAAATATGCTGAGAAAAGCCATGCAAATTCGTTTCATGTTGACCTCCTGAAATAAGTTGAATGATTTTTATACCATGATATCGCTACTATAGTATAAGGCATAATAATTCCACATAATAGGATATTGTCGAACATAATATGAATATTCTGAACACAAATCGAATAAAGGGCGGTTCACATTTGCCTACTCCAGGCCTTTGGGATATTGATATTAGAGGGCATCAATCCCATATTTTGTGTATAAACACATTGTAAACGATCAAAAAAGCCCCAAAACCAAAGATTTTGAGGCTTTCGTGTTATTTTAATTTTCGGTATACTACAATTTCGCCTTTTTTCAGAAAGGCTCCGTTTTCTTCCAGAATTACGTTTTCTGTATCGATCAACGCAAAGGGGAGCGTTTCCTTTGCCTGCAAGCGGATGAAATCTTCGGTCTCCTCGACAATCTCAGGCTGTGCATCGACAAAGGCCATATCGGCATAACAGCAGCCTGCCGGCAGACAAAATGCACGGTCAGAGCCGACATCGGTCTGAATATCTGCAACAAGCACCGTCTCGCATGTGAGCGGTATCGCCTCATCGTTGAATATAATTTCCGATCTGCCCGCCTGTATTTCGATCGGGATCTCATATTCGTAATCCTCTTCACCAGACAGAATGTGATAGCGATACAGCCTACAGGAACCAACTGCGATTTGCTCGGCGCTTCCATGATAAGAGAGATATACTCTCGTACAGGGGGCATCACTTATCTCATCATGAAGCTGTATCGAAGCAATCAGCGGTTTTGCGCAGCGTTTAAATGCGTAATATCCCGGTTTCGGATTGCCGTAATAATCGATCATTGACCAACCGTTTGCGGCAGGCCAGCAATCATTCCACATCCAATAAAGAATTCCCGATGAATACCAAGCATGCCTACGGAAGAGTTCCATGGAAAGTCTGATCCACTCACAATGGAGCTGCTGCATCTTTTTCACCCGATCTTCCCCTGAATGAAAATCGCCGAAGATCCCCTGCGCTAAGCGTTCCACATATCCGTACAGCGTAATCTCACCAAGCCCCGGATTATTCTTTGTATGGTATTCGCTGATGCTGCTATCATCCCCGAAAATATCCTCATCGGTCATGAATTTCTTCAGGCAGGACAGAAAAGGCATACCGAGAGCAGGCTGCTCTGCGGTAAAGCGGTTCAGATAAGTGTCAAGATATTCTCTGTAATTCTTCAGATTCCCTTCTCTGACCCAAGCAAACAGATTCCCAAGAAACTGTGTATTATGTGTTGTCCCCCGCACACCCGAGGCATACGGAACGCCGCCATACGGACTGGATGGGAGAAATGTTCTCTGCGGATCGAGATTCTTCAGCACCGGACCGATCGCAAGGAGCGCTGCATCCCGTCCGTTGTAAGATTCGAGGTTTTCATTTCCGCGAACCGCATTTTCATTATCTCCCGACCACCATACAAGAGAGGGATGATTGCGCATGGTCAGAGCTGCCTCTTTTGCTTCCTTTCGCAGCTGTTCCAAAAAGTCAGAATTCTCCTCGGGATAGTCACCACAGGCCATCAAAAAGTCCTGCGTCACAAGAATTCCTTCACGGTCACAGGCATCAAGCAGCAGCTTCGGTGCGAATATACCGCCTCCCCACATGCGCAGCATATTGACACCCGCTCCCTTCGCAAGTGCGATGAGCCTTGTAATCTTTTCCTCATTTTCTTCGGAGGGGAATGGCTCACTGGGCACCCAGTTTGCGCCCTGACAGAAAATGCGAACGCCGTTGACCAGCAGCCAGAAGGCGCTTGATCGTTCATTTTTATCCCACTCCTGCAAATGTGCAGTCTCTTTCAGTTTCTTTGCCATCACAGATTCTGCAGAATCGGGGTGATCTTCGGGCTCAAGAATAACGACTGTGCGAATGCCGAAGTCAACCTCGCGCATCTCGGTCATTTCCTTCAATGAGCTGTCGGTATAGGTTGTGATTGCCAAGCGGTATAAAGGCTGCTCTCCGTATCCCGCAGGAAACCAAAGCATGGGGTCTGAAATATCGACCGTCTCGTCCATATTTGGCAGCAAAATCCGACGTGTTTTTTCCCAAAGCTTCTTTCCGTGGGGATCGTAAATCTCCATTTTCACCCATGCGTTTCCGGTAACATTTTCGAAGTGCAGTGCCGCACCGATCTGCGCGCTGTATGGATTGATATTCTTTGTGAAAACGTAAATCCCATCCTGTCTGTCACCGATGTAATCGTGGTGACGAACGATCAGCTCAACCGGCTTCCAGATTCCCATGGTGACAAACCGTCCGAGCCAATCCCATCCATAGCTGCATTGAACACGCCTCGTATAGAGTCGTTCACAGGTGAAAGCAGCGCTTCGTCTCGGTGCACCTTCCACTTCACGTATCGGAGAGCGAAAGGCAACGGTAAGCTGATTCTCACCGACGATCAACACATCTGAGACATCAAAATCCCAAGTGATATGCATGTTGTCGCTCAATCCAAGCAGAACTCCATTGCAGTAAATTGATGCATATACATCAAGCCCTCGAAAAATCAGATGGCTGTCGTGGTGGACTTCGTCCAGTGAAAAGGTTCCTGTATAGGTTACATCGCACGCCTCAATCCATTGAAGCTGTTCGTTATTATCCCGCCAATAGGGATCACAAATCAAGCCCGCACGAAGCAGATCGGCATGAATGCAGCCCGGAACGCGCGCGGGGATTGTGTAATCGTGGATGTGATCGGGTGACTGAATCTGTGCTGTCCAGATGATATTCATGGAAAACTCCTTTTTTCATAATGTCTTTGCGGCCTAACCGCATTGTACCACGATTTGACTCGAATGTAAAGTCTTTTTTTGCTGCTGTCATGGTCACCCTATAATAACAGCACCGGATCCGGACACACGCTTGCCGCAGCTTGTTGTATATGTGCCGGGTTCATGGAAATATACAGCGGCGCGTCCATCGGCGAATTCCACCGCAGACAGTGCTTCTGTATTCGTAACACAGACAATCTGACTCTCTGACGTCATGCTTTCGTTATGCTCAACAGCATATGCAAAGCTGCCATTTTCAATCGCTTCACCGTGGTCAATGTATACCGTGAATACCTCTTTTGAGATAGGTTCGTCACTCTCCGAATGATTATTTCGCCTCCAGCTTCCCTGCTGTGTAATGCAGCGGGCGGTAAGCTTTCCTCCGTCAAGACACCGATATGTAAAGCCCGCGTTTGAAACAGCGCTTTCCACGACTGCCTCGCCTTCAAGGGGGGTGCTTCCGCACAAAGGCATATTCGCAGCACATTGATTCAGGGTTGTGCGGATTCGCTTCCCACAATTCTCTGCATGAAGATGCTTTGCCAATACCGCAATGCCGCTTTCATAAGTCACAAACACCAGTTCTCCCGATATGCCTTTCGAAATCAATTCCATGTGCATCATTCCGATATGACCGTCAGAAGCTCCGGTACAGGAAATTCTCCTGCCCGGATCATGTTTCCATTCTCCTCGTCTAATCAGCATTTCGTCGCTTTCTTCATATGCTGTTGTTCCCGGAATCATAGAGAAATCCCAAACCGGGAACACCTTCGAATATTCGTCTCCATCCTCCATAATGCAGATCACCGAGCCATAGCAGAGATTGTAGCCCAATATGTTCTCGCCGAGCAGCTGTTCCCCGCCGCGCAGACTTTTATCATGTCCTCTCACACCGATATAGTAGCCCGGTTGCTTATTGGAAAGATATTTCACGATCGAGAAATATTTCACATCGCACATCACATCCTGTGTGACATCTTCAATCGAGGCAATGTAGGCGGCAATTTCGTCTTTGCGCGGCATCTCCGCCGTGTTCTTCATTCGTTTCAGCGATTGATAAAAGCCAAATTGATCCTTTGACGCAATATCGGTGGCACCGGGACGGCTGATTTCACGTCCGATACAATTATAGTCGAAATATCCGCCCCGCGATAAATGCCGCTGACCGTCAAGCACATGGCTTGTAAAATTTTTCAGCGATTTCTCTGAGAATTGATAGGGAGAGCCCGAAAGGATATATGCCATAGTCGCGATTTCGGTTGTGAAAGATCTGCCGTATCCGCACGAATAAAGCTGTGGACCATGCTGAAAGAAGCCGCCGTCACGTTTAATCCCTTCAAGCGAATCGGGCGCGATTTTCATCTCCCTCGAAGCCAACCCGAGTGCCTCCGTCAGCATATCCGAGTCTCCGGTAATCAGCGCAGCGCGAATCGTTGTCCATACACCCCAGATCAGATTTGTTCCCGTCCATTGAAAATGGGTCTGACATCCGGGAAGCACCCCTCGTGAGATGATCTCAACGCATTTATTTTTCTGACTGTCCGATAAAATCAGTTCCAGCATGAGGCAGATATTGGATATCGCAGTAGGCACACCGATTTGATTATACCACCAATTCGGATTTTGAAAATCGTGATCCAGCCAATAATCCAGCGCAGATAGTATTTTCCCTTGAAGCGCCTGATCTTGGAATATCTCCTTCCCAGAGAGATTGATGTAGCGCTGGAGCGTATCAATATAAAGCTTACCATCCCATGCTGCGGGATCCTCAGAAGTGCAGTCAAACTGCATATAGTGCCAATACTGCCCATCGCAGGAAAGCTCCGGTATGGGCCTCCCGTCCTCTATTTTTTCCCATAATAGTGCTTGATAACGTGCTTTTACAGAATTCATTTCAACAAAACCGACCTGCAAAGAGGTCTTCCTTTCTTTTTACTGTAGTGCATGAAAAAAAATAACATCGCAGCATGATGAAATCATGTCTGCAGATTTGTGTCAGATTTGCAGCCATGATTTCTTCCATATTTTTATAAATGATTATTAAAAAATATCTTTTGCGGCTTCAAGCAGCTTTTCGATTTCCGCTCGAATGACTTCCTTGTTCGCTTCAATGGATGAAGCAACCAGTGTACTGTCCTTTTTCAGAAAAGCTGCTGCAATCAAAGGCTTGGTTACAATATGCTCGAGTGTGTGTCCAAGGTCGAAACAGATAGTATTGAAGATGATATCCAGCATATCGGAACTTTCATTGTCACGTGTTGATTTTGTCTTAAGCGCAATTTCCTTATATACCGGAAGCACTTCATAATAGGAATAGAATGCCATTGCCTCAAGCATCGTACCGATCCTGTCGTAATCATCGGGCGACACGGTGCGAGGCAGGAAGCAGGTTGCGCTTCCTACAGACAAGGAACGGTAATCATCAACCGTTTCATCAAATTTCGGGAAAGGAAGTATACCGATATCAAACTGATCGACACCTCGAACAGTTTCCATACCCAGCATGCTCGCATGAACAAAAAGCGCACGGTTTTCAAGGAAAATGGGCACCGATGTACCGCGGTCGGGATTCGCGGCATTGGTAATCAGCACACCCTCGTTAAAGGATTTTTCGATCAACTTTTGGTACATATTAATGCTTTTTTCGTTATCGAATTGATAAACTGGATTGTGGTTGGCATCATAGCCAACATAGCGAATGCCGGCTGAGGCAACAGCCGCATTAACCAGATTTTTAATGGAATTGCCGTCTTGGATGGCAAAGCGGTCATCCTTGAGGTCAATCTTACTGTCACCGTTCAAATCGGTGATTGCCTGTTTACCGTATGCATACATGGCATCGAGTGTCCAGCTGCCGTTTCTGACCCGATCATACAGCTCTTTGCTTTCCACATTGAGTGTTTCGAGCATATCCTTGTTAAAAGCAATTGCATTGGTAGAGGAAATCGCAGTCAAGCTGGTGTATCCATTGATGGTACACTGCTTTCCGCCCCAGTTATATACTACGGTTGCGTCGGGATTCCACCAGGGCTTATCGAGCTTCAGCTGCGAAACATTATTCCAATCGGCAATATAAGGCAGCATGACAGAAATGTATACATCATAAAGCGATACCATATCAAATACGCCGTCATCACTTTGCACATCGTTGGTTGCCTTGTTCATTGCCGAAGCATGGGCCGTGTCGGATAATACAACGATATCGCAGTTAAAACGCTCCTCTAAATAGCGATTCCGTGTACTGATTGCGTCGTTTATCGGCTCGCCGTCCTGCTCCGCATCGTATTTTGCTCTAGTCCATGCCATTTCTGTTGCCAGAATGTTAAACTCATAGCCCTCCATATTGATGTCTTCAAGTCCGTCTGTAAGCTCTTCGATTACAGCCTCGTTTTGCTCTGCATCAGTTACAGTTGTTTGATCGACTGTCTTCGATGCCTCTTCATTCGAGCAGGCTGTCAGAACAGACAGCGACTCCAGAAGCAAGAGAATCGCCAGCAGAATCGCACCTTTTTGAAGACTTTTTTTTGTTGTTGTTTTCATAAACCCAACCTCCTATTCTGTGAGCTCCCGCTTTGAGAGCACAAAGCGATCATGAGCCGATTGAAATAACGGATCATCGCTTGTATTATATGAATTATACTGCAAATTCCTACAAATTAATAGGAGTTTAGCGCACATAACAGGAGATTTCTGAACTCATTTTGTTTATAATTCACCAATTCATCAAATTCTCAAATCGGTATAACCACGCGGACGGCACGGCTTGCGCACAAGGACGGCTGTGTCGGCATGGCAGCGAACATGATCGATGTCAAGAAGCGCATCATCGCGTTTCTCGATGAAAGCGGGAATACGCCGACTTATAAGGTGATGCTCAATCCCGAGATCATCAAAAAGGACAACGCATACGACACCAAGGAAGGCTGTCTGTCACTCCTCGGCGGTCCGCGACCGTGCAAGCGGTACAAGAGCATCAAGGTGAAGTATCAGACCACCGAGATGCAGGTGCGGATCAAAAGCTACACAGGCTTCACAGCGCAGATTATTCAGCACGAGGTAGATCATTGCGAGGGTGTGCTGATCTGATTCATTTGAGTTTGACAAGGGCGGCAATTGTGTGAATCACGAAGCGCTTCATTTCTTTTGTTTGTACATCATTATTATCTCCCGGTAAAATGTTTAAAGCCGCAAGATATCTTATTCTGCTACTATTGTGCTATACTTCAAAGAAACAGTCAATCGCATTTCCTCAAAACGCAAAAATTGCGGTACAGTTTTCAAAGAAAACACTCGGAGAAAAAGTTGGATTTATTTCCGAAAAAGCGCTGGACTTCCCCTCTCTTCTTCGGTATGATGTTGTGCTGACAGAAAAAGGAGGCACAACCTATAAAAAATATGATAAAAGCGCTATGGCATAGAAGTATAATTCCACAAGAGGACAGCAGAAACCACTCGAAATAGATGAATGAACTTCTCAGTTACATGGCAAGGCATCAGTCTTGCCAAAGCCGCCTTCTTCGAATATGCATTCAGGCTCGGATCGAGGCTTATACTGGAGATACAGACGGTCAAAGAATAAATAATGATTATTAGGATAGGCGTAATAACCTATCCTTTTTTAACTCCTCTGCAAAAAAGTCTTCCTTTCTTGTCATATGGTGTTTCCTGCGACCGAAAATACAGCACCGTAAAATGATTATATCAGCAATTTGAGGTGTTCGATATAAGGATTCTGAACTAACCTTAAAATTTGAAAACAAAAACATTTTATATCTGCAAACATTCAAAGAAAATAATGCGACTTGTGACGATACATCTTCCGGATTGTACTTGCTTTTTTCGGACGTTGTTCTTCCAGAAATTCAGCAATTTCATCTGAAACTTCAACATATACATCTGCGTTTTACTGGCCGGGATAATATACCTCGTACGGATATTTTAAGCTTACTCAATTTTTCATTATTACGCCACACATGTATAATAAAGGCAATCCTTATGACAACGTAATGGTGCAGAACTCTACGGGAAGTAGATAGAAGTTCTCTTTTTGACGATTAAAACGGTTAATCTTGAAAATGAGTAGGTTTACAGTTTGAAGGTTAACTGATATAATTAATTTGAAAAAGGAGGGTGTGTTATGGATCCTAAACGGATTGGCAAGAGAATAGAATCTCTGAGGAAAAAGTGCGGCATGACTCAACAGGCGTTGTCGCAAAAATTGGATGTGACAGATAAAGCAATCAGCAAATGGGAAAACGGTATCGGATATCCGGATATAACGTTTTTGCCCAAACTTTCGTCCATTTTTGGTGTTACGGTGGATTATTTGCTGTTTGGACCTAAGCAAGGAATTGCCATTGCTGGAAATATAATTACAGATATAGTAAAAAACATTGATACATATCCTAAGATGGGAATGCTGACCTATGTTACCGATACCACCTATGCGGTTGGTGGTTGCGTACCTAATACAGCCATAGATTTGGCGAAAATCGACCAAACAATTCCTATACACGCTTTAGGTAAGGTTGGTTCGGATGAAAATGGTAGATTTATTTTAGCACAACTCATAAAACACGGAATTTCTGTTAATGGAATTTCTTTTTCCTCTGATAATGTAACAAGTTTTTGCGATGTGGTAAGTGTTCCTGCGGGAGAAAGAACCTTTTTCCATAACAAAGGTGCCAATGCGGAGTTCTCGCCTGCAGATATTGATATCGGTTCTCTGGACTGCAGCATGTTGCATATCGGGTATCTTTTGCTCTTAGATGCTTTTGATAAACCTCATAAAGAATATGGTACAGTCATGGCATCATTTTTGAAAGATGTACAAGAGGCAGGCATAAAGACATCCATCGATGTAGTTAGCGACAGCACGGTCAATTATGCAGAAAAAATTATTCCTGTGCTAAAATATTGCAACTATGCCATTATGAACGAAATTGAGTGTTGTGTTATCTGGCAGTGTGATGCTTATGATGAACAAGGAAATCTGAACAAGGAAACCATAAAGCAATGTATGAAAAAAATGAGGGACTGTGGAGTTAAGGATAAGATAATTATTCATAGCAAGACCTATTCATTTGTTCTTGATGTACAAAGCGGCGAGTTTACAGAGTCGCCATCGCTGAAAATACCGCAGGATTGCATAAAAGGCAGCGTAGGGGCAGGAGATGCTTTCTGTGCGGGATGTTTATATGCGCTTTATAATCAGTTTTCCGATAAAGAACTGTTGGATTTTGCCTCTGCTGCAGCGGCTTGTAGCTTATTCGCTACAAACTCAACTGATGGTATGAAATCCAAGATGGAAATAATGCAAATGCTAGTAAAATATGGGAGAATGCCATCATGACAAGAGCCGAATTTGAAAGACAAGTAAAAGCCGCACTGGTTCTCTATGAGAAAGCGGGTATTGTTTTAAGCGAGGAAGAAAAAGGGAACATAGAGGTATGTGACCATGGAGTTGGAATGGTTGAAAAAGTTGGACTTCAGATACTTACATATATAAATACAGAAAGAGTCTGTGCCAAAGAAATGGTTTTAACCCCCGGTCAGACCTGTCCTGAACACATGCATATACCTACCGACGGAAGAGAGGGTAAAGAAGAGACTTTCCGTTGTCGCTACGGTAAGGTATATCTATATGTGCCTGGAGAAGGCAAGAAAGAGGATGTTAGGGCCAGAATTCCTGAAACGGATGTAAGTGTTTTTCACGAGATAATATTGTATCCAGGTGACCAATATACAATTATGCCTGAAACATGGCATTGGTTCCAAGCTGGTGAAGAGGGAGCGGTTATTTCCGAATTTTCCACAAAAAGTACAGATGAGACCGATATATTTACTGATAAACGATTGGTAAGGGAGCCGCAAATAACGGACTAAGTGAAAAGGAGTATTTTATAATGTTGGTAAATTTAAATGATGTGTTATTGGATGCGCAAAAGCATCATTATGGTGTAGGATTATTTAACACAACTGATACCGACGCTATTGAAGCTGCTATATCAGCGGCAGAAGAGCTTCGTTCCCCTATTATATTGGGAACTGCAGAGGTTTTGTTAAGACATGCCGAACTTCAACTTATTGGTCCTGCAATGGTGAATATGGCAAAGAAGGCATCGGTGCCAGTTGTTGTCCATTTTGACCACGGTTTGACATACGAAAAATGCGTCGAGGCATTAGAAATTGGATTTCGTTCGGTAATGTACGATTGTTCCACAGCTACTTACGAAGATAATATTAAGGCAGTGGCTGAAATGGCTGCTATTGCTCATTCTAAAAATGCTACAATAGAGGGAGAGCTTGGACATGTTGGCGATAATGAGGGTTCTCAGGAGGGGGATTCACATATGGATGACCCAACAAAATTTTATACAGATCCCAATATGGCTAAGGATTTTGTAGAAAAGACGGGTATTGATGCTCTAGCTATTGCCATAGGCACGGCTCACGGCACTTACACTTGTACCCCGAAACTTGATATTGAAAGATTAAAGGTAATTCGTAATACTATCAGCACACCCTTGGTATTACACGGTGGTTCAGGACTTTCCCAAGCCGATTTAAAAGAATGTATATATAACGGAATTACCAAGGTTAATATCTTTACCGATATATACGCAGGCGCTGACGCTGCTCTCAGAGATTTCACCGGAGCGTATCACGAGCGCAGAGCACACAAAGTTGTCGCTATGCGTGAAGTGGTTAAGAAAAAAATTAAGTTGTTTGGTTCTAATGGACACGCATAAGTTTTACAAACATAAACACAACTAACGCAAATACTGCGTTCGGATTAGACAGTTTATAACTGAGAAGATGAAAAGAATATCCCGATTGAACAAGTCCAGTAAAAACGGACAATGACAAAAAGGCCCTTCTATGGTAGAATAGAGAAAAGAACCATAGGAGGGATTTTTATGCCAAGAGAGTACCGACACATACAGGAATATAATAACCTTTGGAAGCAGAACTTCAAAGCGGATAGACCGAACCCAAAGTGATCAAATAATATTTCGTACATACACACGAACCAAAGTATTCTGTATCTTTCTATCATCCGAGATTTGTATGACAACAGCATAATTGCATACAAGACCGGAACACAGCAAACGGTTAATCTTGTGTTGGACACCATTAAAGCAGCCAAGAGAAAAGAGAAAGTCACTGCAGAGCTGCAACTCCACAGTGACCAAGGCTTTCAATATACTTCCCACGCATATTTCAAGCTAACACAAGCATACCACATTACGCCGTCAATATCAAGCAAATGAAATCTGTATGACAACGCAACAGCGGAAAACTTCTTCTCTATCCTCAAAACAGAATGCATTTATCGTGCGAAGTTGAAAACCTATGAGGAGGCTCGCCTTCTCATAGGTGAATACATTCATTTCTATAACAACGAACGGATCCAGATCAAAACAAAACTGACCTCATTTGAAAAACGAAGTCAGTTTGCTGCTTAAAATTCAACATTTTCTACTATAGAGACCTTTTTTGTGCTGTCGTACAAATTGGGGCACAACAATACCGAGAATCGTCTCTTCTTTGCATCTATGGTCAAATATGTGGTCAAGCCCGTTTCGGTGGGATATGGATGCTATCAGGAAATCGAAAATCCGACTCCGCAAAATTTCTTTTTCTGCCGTTATTATACCATACATCAGCGTAATAGTCAAGCGCCTTCTCTCAACACTCACAATTTGCATCGCAGTAGTCAAAGAAAAGGCCCGTGAAAAAGCCCCGATTTATTTTCGAAAAAGTACTGGACTTCCTCTCTCTTCTGTGGTATGTTGTTGTGCTAACAGGAGGTACAACCTATGAAAAGTATGATAAAAGAGCTATGGCACGGAAACATCGTTCCGCAAGAGGACAGCAGAAACAACTCAAAGGAGATGAAGGAGCTACTCGGATATATGGCAAGACATCACGATGACTTGGCAAAGACCTTCACCGACGAGCAGAAGGAGATCTTCGAAAAGTTCCACGACTGCTGGGATGAGTACGTAAGCCTTGCCGAAGCAGCCATCTTCGAATACGCTTTCCGCCTTGGAGCAAGGCTCACGATGGAGGTGCAAACAGACGAAGAATAACAACAAAACAGCAAATCAGGCATCGTGAAATATCCGATGCCATCTTGTTTGGCGCATATCAAGGTAAAAGGAAAGAAACGCCTTGAATTATTCACAGTTTTGTGATATAATAGAATAAATATGTAAGCAGTGCAATGAGAGGAGGACC
>JAFQDR010000052.1 GCA_017415945.1 Oscillospiraceae bacterium | reverse complement strand
GCCAGGATCAAACTCTCAATAAATGCTATCTTAATCAGCGTTTCCGCCGAGTTAAAATCGATTCATTGAAAACTTTAATCTGTTTCAAAATAAATCTCAAAATAGAATTCTTTTTTATAGTCGCTGTTCCAAACGACTTTAAAAGAGCCCTTTTATTTCTGGTGCTTAAAAGCTTTGTTAGCTTTTCTTACATTGTTTAATTTTCAAGGTACAGGCCGTCTCGCGACGGTTTTTATATCCTACCACAAACCGTTCCAGTTGTCAAGAACTTTTTTCAAGTTTTTCAAACATTGTTTTCCGTTCTTGTCTGCGCCATTTGCGACAGTCTTTAATTTGTATCACCTCGATGCGTTTGTCAACAACTTTTTTGCATCCTCTCGGTGCTTTCTTCGGTTGTTGCCGCCTCGTTCGTGACAGCTTGGTTATATTACCACCGCAAAAGTCATTTGTCAAACACTTTTTTCATTATTTTTCGACTTTTTCTGTCCTTCTATGAAATACACAAAGGGGAGCCGATTCTCCTCAGCTCCCCTTGGTAATTTTTACCGTTGATTCAGTTTAGATGCAGCGAGTGACATCTGCATAGAAGGCATCCAGCTCTTCCTTGGTGTCAAAGGTCGCAATGTACATCTGGTTGCCCATAGCACCGGACAGTGCTTCGGGAACACGGGATGCCATGCGCATATTGGCACCATACTTATTCATAACGTCTGCTTCGCTCATGGCAAAGGGCTTGCCGTCACGGAGACCCGCAAAGCCGCAGTAGTAGTGCTGACCAACGGGATACAGGGTGCTGTCGTATGCGATCATGTCTGCCCAGATTTTGTATACGCTGGTGCTGCGGGCAAAGTTCATCATGTCGGGGCTATTGCCGCCGGAGGGACGCATATTGACTTCCAGTGCAATAACATCGCCCTTCTTGCCCAGATTGCCCTTATCGGCAGTGAGGCGGAAGAACTCGAAGTGGACGAAACGGCTCTTTACACCGAAGCTCTTGACGGTCTTGCGGCCTGCTTCACGAACATCGTCCGCCAGATCCTTTACAATATAGAACAGGGAATTATCGTTGTCGTTAACAATGTCCATGATGGAGCCGGGGGTGACGTTGCCTGCTTCGAAAATGGGTTCACCCTTGGAGTTGATGATGGCATCGTAGGAGTTGACTTCCGCGGGAACGAATTCTTCCATGATGTAGGGAACCTCGGGATATTCGGAGGCCCATTCGTTCAGGAAGCTGCGCAGATCGTCGTCGTTCTTCAGCTTATAGGTGTGGGATGCGCCAACACCGTTGTCGGGCTTGACAACTACGGGGTATTCCACTTCGTCGATGAACTTCTTGCAGCCGTCGAAGTCGTTCAGCTCGGGCAGCAGGTAGCGTGCTACGGGAACGCCAACTGCTTCGTAATACTGCTTCATCTTGGACTTGTACTTGATGCGTGCCATGTCCTCGGCCTTGAAGCCGCTGGTGATATTAAATTCGGTACGCAGCTGTGCGTCACGCTCCAGCCAGTATTCGTTGTTGGATTCCAGCCAGTCGATCTTGCCGTACTTGAAGGCAAAAAACGCAACCGCACGGTAAACCTCGTCGAAGTTTTCCAGACTGCTGACCTTGTAGTATTCATTCAGGCTGGCGCGCAGCTCGGGCATGAGCTCGTCATAGGGGCAGTCGCCGATACCCAGCACGTTCAGACCGTTGTTCTTCAGTTCCTTGCAGAAGTTCCAGTAATTGGTGGGGAAGTTGGGGGAGATAAAAATAAAGTTTTTCACAACAAAGACCTCTCTTTTTCTTTGATCGGGTATCAGCCCAGCAGCTTGGGCATGAAGTAAGCAACCTGCTTGTGCCACCAGGGCCAGTCATGGTTCACGTCGCTGCCCCAGATATCTACCCAAATGTTGATGCCCTTTTCTTCGAAGATCTGCTTCAGGCGGAAGGTGGTTTCGGGCTGTTCCCATGCGCCGGTGCCCACACAGATGATGCCCTTCTTCTGATTGAATTCGTGGATGAAGGGGTGGTCATTGGACATATTGGCCATGTAGTGCACGGGGGAGTTGCGGTAGACCACCTCGTCCATGTAGGAGCCGAAGCCGAACTCGGAGGTATAGATGCCGCTGAGTGCCAGCAGACCGTCGAACAGGTCGGGGCGGCGCAGGTACAGGTTTACCGCATGGGTTGCACCCAGAGAGCAGCCGAATACCATCAGGTTGGGGTAGCCGTGCCAGCCGTTGCGTTCGTTTGCCATATTGCGGGCAAAGGGAACCACTTCGTTGGTGATGTAATCGATCCAGGACTCATGGCGGCGGATACGCCAATAAGCATCGCCGTTCAGGTCGGACCAGGTTTCCTTATCGATGGTGTCGATGGCAAATACCATCAGCTGACCGCTTTCGATCCAGGGAGCGAAGTCTGCTGCCAGACCCATGCCTTCAAAGTCAAAGTAGCGGCCGTCCTGACAGGGCACGAACAGCATGGGGCGGCCTGCGTGACCGTAGACCTTCATTTCCATATCGCGGCCCAGAGAAGGACTGTAATTTCTAAAATACTGCATTTCCAAGGGGAACCCCTCCTATAAATATTAAAAGTTTCGTTTATATAATAATGTATTGAACGCGAAGGGCAGCTGCTTTTCCCAGCAGGCCTCGCAGTGTTCACCTTCGGGAACGATGCGGAAGGTCAGCGGAATGCTCCTTCTGTACAGCCCGCCGACGATAGTGGGCAGGATCTTGTCCATACCCTCGTGCCAAATAAGCTCATTGGCACCGTAGTCCAGATACAGCACCGTATCGGGATCGATTTTGGCGGTTTCCACCAGATGATAGATCTTTTCCGGAGCCGTCCACAGGGATGGGGACAGGCACATGGCACCGCCAAAGGTCTTGTTGTAGGCCAGCAGTGCGTACAGGCTGATGAGCCCGCCCATGGAGCTGCCGCCGATAAATGTATTGGTCCTGCCCCGCTTGGTACGGAAGTGCTTATCGATCTCAGGCTTGAGCTTGTGCACGATCCAGTCCATGTGGAGCTTGGCACGCCCCTTCACCACGCCGTACTTGGGATCGGCAAAGTCAAAGGGAGAATACTCCGACAGCCGCTTCCCCGTCTTTTCGCACTCGATGGCCACCACAATGATCTGGGTGCGGGTGCGGTCCAAATACTTGCCCACGCCCCAGCTTTTGCCGTATGTCGCATCCTTGTCATAAAACATATTGTGCCCATCAAACAGGTACAGCACAGGGTACTTTTTCCGACGGTTCCGCTCATAGCCCTTGGGGGTATAAACGTACAGCGCACGGGGCACGTTACCGCTCAGCTTGGGAATGGTAACGGGAAATTTATATATCATTGGGAATAGTCCTTTCCGATCATACAAATCACATCATTTAGTTTATCACATTAAATCGCAAAAAGCAACGGCATTTCTTTGGATTATTGCCGTTTTTGCCGAATAATTTCACGAATTCGGCGGTCTTTTGCATCGAAATAGCTGCCAATGACCGCTCCCGCAAGGGCACCGATGAGAATACCTACGGTCACATCCCCCAGTGGGAACACCCCCAGCAGCAGTCCCAGGCTAACACCCAGACTCATCAAATCACGAGTCCGCTGCTTCAAGGGACGTTCCAGCACATAGCCGCCCCGCTCCCACAGGAAGCCCAGCTTCTGCAAGGTCTCGGCAATAGCGGGATCCTCCCCCACAAAGCGAATGAAATAGGTGCGCTCATCCTTCCACGCCCAATCCAGCAGTTCCGTCAGGGCCTCCCCTGCGTAGCCGTTTCCGCGATATTGGGGGTAAATGTCACAGTGCAGAGCTGCCTCTCCCCGATCGTTGGCAGGGCCGTCAAAATACAGCTCTCCCACCGCGGCACCGTCGCTTTTGCGGCAGATATGCCACAGGGTACACCACAGCCGATAGGTGGGATACATCCGAACCATGGCATAAAACTCGCTGTATCGCCGCTTTTCCTCGGGAGATCGGGCAGTGTACAAGGCTTCCCGCAGGGCCTCGTCGGTCATGGGAATCAGCCGCAGCCTCTTGGTTTTCAGGGTATCGGATTTAGCCATTGGGCAGATACCAGAACGAGTGCATACCGCTCATATACACCAAGCCGCTCTTGGGAACCTGGGTCAAGCAGTTATATACATTATAATAATCCCCGATGCCCATAGGCAGACTGACAGCACCGAAGGCCCCCAACAGCAGCCATTGGGGATGCAGCAGGAACAGCACATAGGGAATCAGCCCGAACACCAGATTGGGCAGCAGACTGAGGAACACAAAGCGAGCCTTGGTCATATCCTCGGTGCCCACCACGAAGAGCATCCCCATCTTGAAGTTGGTCCACAGCTCCACTTCCCCGCGGAAGCAGATTGCATGGAGCAGCTCATGGGGGAACAGCACCAGCAAAGACAGAGCCGCACCGATGGTCATGGACAAGCTGTGCTCCGCCAGATAGGGTGCACCTCGCAGGAACAGGCCACCAATGGTCAGCGCAAACAGCGGAACGGACAGGAGGTTCATAATGAGCCCCAGCTTCTTCATGTCCTCCAGTTCCCGAAAGGGCACATATCCCTCGGGATGCTCCCGCACAGGCAGGTCATTTTCGGAGGTGTATTTGCCTTTGTAAATCAGCTTCATGGAATCACCCGTTCAGACCATAGTATTATCGCGTAGTATAATATTCTATTTTAATTGGAAAGGATTGGGTTGTAAATTGACAAAAGGGAGAGTTTGCAGCAGCGGGATTGGATAAGACTGCCAATTTTTCAGTTCGGACGCACAACACAGCTCATCGTTATGTTGAAGCTCGGTGTCGATTTTGCGGAATATGCGGGCGAACACAGTTCGCCCCTACATTTGTACCATTTTTACCGCTGCCGCCCGTAGGGACGCCCCTCGCGGGTGTCCGCCCCGTCACATCCGTAGGGGCCGCAGCTTGCTCGGCCCGCGTTACCTCTGCTCCCGCAGCCTCTCCCTTTGGGAGAGGTGCCCCGTAAGGGGCGGAGAGGGTTTCAACATGTACGAACATACTGTTTGTCGTTATATTGCTGCACGGTAACGTTTCTGCCCCAAATGCGGGCGGATACTATCCGCCCCTACGATGGAGATGGATTTCGCCACACCCGTAGGGAACCCTATGACATGCTAACCGCCACCGCCGAACCATGCTACCTATATAATATAGCAAGAACCACCCACGATGTCATCATCCGTTGGGTGGTTCACTATTTTAAAAGTCGTTCGATATTTCTGAGGGTCAGTGCCAAATCTTCTTCGTTGAGCTGCTCCAATTTGCACAGTGTCTCGTTCATCAGCTTGGGGTTTACCACCTGTGCGCTGAAAAACTCCACAGGGGTAATGCCGAAGTAATCGCAGATAGAGAAGAACTCGGTCATGGAGGGCAGGGTCTTGCCGGAGGAAATGTTGTTGATGTAGCCTCTGCTGCGGCCCAGATCATAGCTCATTTTGTACTCGGACACACCCTTTTGCAGTCGCAGCTGCGTGATGCGCTCCCGCACAAATTCCGCGTTCATACGCTCACCTCCTTCCCCCACAGCATACTACGATTTTACCCGCAAGTGTGCATTTTAGAGATGATAATATACTTGATTCACACTTTATGAAATGTTATTATCATTTTACAGACGTTGGGTTCAGCCCCAAAGCATTTTATACAGGTCGAACAGGAGGAGAAACCATGAAAAACCGAATATTAAGTTTCACACTGGCATTAGTGATGATGCTGACCATGCTGCCGGTGTTGGAAACGGAAGCAAAAGCGGCATCGTATGATGCAAACGCCGCTGTCGCGTATGCTGCTGCACACGCACTTGACACCCCTGAGATTTCAGAGGAGCAGATTGTGCAAACTTTGTATCCAAGTGTGTAACAGCTGGCGGCATTCCTGTCAACAAAGTAGAAAGAATAATGGGGACGGCCTGTGAGACCGTCCCCTTAACTCATTCATATTTCCGCGCCACATAATACAGCGGCAGCACCAAGGTCAGCAGTATGCCGACAATCAAAATGCTGTCGGCTGTCTCCCCGAACATCCGCATTCCGCCGTAATAAACCGCAGGAAACACATCCAGCAACGCCAGTGTCCACAGCCGTCCTACCTTCAAAATATAAGGCCAATTGCGATTGTTGAACGTCACCCCCGCCATATTCATACGAAAGAAACCATCCGCATATGCGCTGATGCGGTTTTCATCATAATAAGACGGCAAGCGTTCTCGGGCTAACAGCCAGAAATACCCACTAAACACAACGCCCAAAATCAGCATCACCAAAAGGTAATTCAGCTGTACGGTATATCCGCCCTCCAGCCACATGATTCCGCAAAATTCACCGAGCCCCAAAAGCACAGCTCCCACGACCGCAGCTACACGCCGTTTCTTGGGTATCTTGGGTGCATCCTCAAAGGCATAGGACACCGCCTTTTTCACCACCGCTTCCACAGGAGGCTCCACCTCCATGCGCTTACATTCCAAAAGCTCCGTCACCGTAACGCCCAACAGCTCCGCCAGAGGGATCAGCATGGTCACATCAGGAATGCTGTTCCCCGTTTCCCACTTACTCACAGCCTTATCGGAAATGCACAGCCGCTCCGCAAGCTCTCTCTGGGTCAGTCCCCGTTCCTTACGCAGTGCCGCCACAAAAGCACCGAATTTCACCTTATCAATCTCAAACATAGTCTCGCCTCCTTGCTTCAATGGTACAGCACAGTCCGATTTTTGTCACCCGAGCGACGGTAGAATCCGCAAAAAAGGCTTAAACCCCGAGAGATTCAAGCCTTTTCTTTGTCCATAACCATATTCAGCACCACGCCGATGACCACAAATACGCCACCAATGAAAATCTGCTTGGAGAAGCCGTTGCCAATGAGCAGGTCAATGAGGATCCCCATGAACACCTGCCCCACAAAGCTCAGCAGGGTCAGTCGGAAAGCGGACACCTTGGGCCCCGCAACGTTCCACAAAGTGATCATACCCACGGCAATAATACCGCCCCCAAAGGCCCACACAGGGGCAGCCGCACCCTGCAGGCAGCCCATGATATCGGGCTCCGCCACCAGCATCAGGAGAACACTGCCCACCAGACCGACCCAATGATTGGTGAAGGTGCTGCCCGCCGCACTGGTGTGCAAGGAAAGCCGGGCATTTGTAAGACGGGAGAACACAGCGGACACCCCCGCGGCAACCGCCATGGTCAGTGCCATGGCCTGCACATCCCCCGCGCCTACCAGCATATAGCCGATGCCGCACAGAGACACTGCCACACCGAGTAGAGTACCTACGCCCACAGGTCGCCGAGCCATACCAAACAGCCCCAGACCGTCCACAAGCAGAGCAGTGGCAGTCTGCCCGAACAGGCTCAGGGCCATGACCGCCGTAGCGCCCAGATGCACAAAGGCCACGCTCTGGAACACCGTGGTGGCGATACCGATGATGCCTCCCGCATACATCCACGCAGGGAGCCTCTCCTCACTGCGCCATGGCTGTTTGACCGCTTTCATATACACATAGGAGCCCACCGTGCCCACGATGTGAACCATCACCGCACCCACATAAGCGCCGTAGTAGGCCGTCAAAGTGCCGTTGGTGGTGATGACGAACGCCAGCAAAATCCCCGACAGCAGACACATGAACTGATACATACACCCACTCCTCAAATTTTTAATAGAGGAATTATACCACGGAATCCCCTATTGTCAAACAAGAAAACACCACCGCTCGGAAGAACGGTGGTGCTTGTATTATTATTTGATTTGTGATGCCTTGTACAGGAACAGCACGATCTGGCCTCTGGTGCAGGTGCGTTCGGGACCGAACATCCCCGCACTGACACCGTCCGTAATGCCGTTCTCTCTCGCCCAGATCACAGGCACCGTGAACCAGTCCGTATCGGATACGTCTTGGAACACATTGATGCCGTCGATCTCCGGTCTGCCTTCCGCTGCGTACAGGAAGGTCACCACCTGTGCACGGGTGCAGATGTCATCGGGGGAGAACTTGTCCTTGGCTGTGCCGGCGGTGATGCCGTTTTCTACCGCCCACAGAACCGCCTCATAGAACCAGTCGCTGTCCTTCACGTCCTCGAAAGGATTGGTGATGGGAGTAGGCGTAGGTGTGGGTGCCACCGTGGGCGTGGGCTTCTCCTCTGCTGCCAGTACATTCACGGGCAGCAGGCTGCACAGCATTACCATTGCCAGCAGGAAGCTCAAAATTCTATGTTTCATAAGGTTTTCCTCCATTTGTCGGTCAAACCGAAATTCCGGATATTACCCTCCATTATATACCCACATCATTTTTATACAAACGGATTTCCCCGTTTCCATAGCAACTTCTCCCAAAACCACAAGTTTTCCGTCCTCCATTTAGCGGAAATTACCATTGCCCCCGTGGGAAGATGTAACCCGCCGTACCGAAATCCTTGCCGCCGTAGGGGCGAGAGGGCTTTCAGCGTATAATTTTCGTAGGGGACGGCGCCCTCGACGTCCCTCACCCTGTTGCCCCACCGCAGTATCATTGGGGCGACAGGGTGCAAGCGGCGACAGAATGACGGACAATGGCGTAGGGGCAACTCGAATTTGTAAACAATCTCTGAACCCTCTTGACTTTCCCGCTGTACCATGATATTTTGTAACTGTACTAAGACAGTTAGTACAGTTGATACACAAGGAGGTCCGCCATGATTACAATCAACTATCGTGACCCTCATCCCATTTACGAACAGGTGAAGCTTGGGCTGCGCCGTCTGATTATGACCGAGGTGCTTCGGCCCAATGAAAAAATGCCCAGCGTGCGGGAGCTGTCCGCACAGCTGGCCATCAATCCCAATACGGTGCAGCGGGCATACCGTGAGCTGGAAGCGGAAGGCTATATTTACTCCGTCCCCGGGAAGGGCAGCTTCGTCAGCCCCGACTGTAAGCCCGATGCCCAGCGCATCAACGCACTGCTGAAGCAGCTGGATGAGGCTGTGGCAGAGCTGCGCTATTTGGGCATAAGCAAGGACGAACTCATCAGCCGCATCACGGAAGGAGGCAGCAAGCTATGATTGAAGTGAAAGGCATCACAAAACGCTTCGGTGACTTTACCGCACTGGACGGCCTGACTCTGACGGTACCCTCGGGCTCCGTTTACGGTCTGGTTGGCCCCAACGGCAGCGGCAAGTCCACCATCATCCGCCATATTACAGGCATTTACCGCCCCAATGAAGGGGAGATCCTCATTGACGGGGAGCCCGTATACGAAAACCCCGCAGTGAAATCCCGCATTGCCTATATCCCCGACGATGTGTTCTACTTTAACAACGCATCCATGAAGGACATGGCAAAGTTCTACAAGGGTATTTACCCCAACTTCAGCCCGGAACGCTTTAACGCACTGCTGGAGATCTTCCCCCTTGACCCCGCTCGTCCCATTCGCCGCTTCTCCAAGGGTATGCAGAAGCAGGCAGCCTTCGTGCTGTGCATGGCCATGCAGCCCGATATTATGGTGCTGGACGAGCCCATCGACGGATTGGATCCCGTCATGCGCCGACAGGTGTGGAGCCTTTTGATGGCAGACATCGCCGAGCGGGGCACCACCGTGCTGGTCAGCTCCCACAACCTCCGTGAGCTGGAGGACGTATGCGACCATGTGGGCATTCTGGATCACGGCAAGCTGCTGCTGGAACGGAGCCTCAGCGAAATGCAGGAAAACATCTGCAAGCTCCTCATTGCCCTCCCCGACGGCACCGAGCTGCCCGAGGGTGCGGATATTCTCCACAAGAGCGCAACGGGCAGACTGCTGACCCTCATCGTTCGAGGCAAGCAGACCGAGCTGCTGGAGCACTTCGGCAAGGCTGATCCCCTGTTTATGGACGCCGTGCCTTTGACACTGGAAGAAATCTTCATTTACGAACTGGGAGGTGTAGACTATGAAGTCAAGAACATCATTGTTTGACCGCACCATTATCGTGAACCTGCTGCAGCGGTACTGGGTAGGCTTTGCCGCGTACCTGTGTATTCTGGGTGCCGTCACCGTGCTGCCCCTCATCAACGCACTGCAGGCCACAAGCTGGAACGCCACCAACGTGCCTTATTACGCATCCCTTATTCAGCTCATGGGCAATCTGCAGCCTGTGCTGGTGGTAAACTTCATTACCGTAGCCGTGGCAGCCACTTTGCTGTTCTCCTACTTATATAATAGTAGGCACACCGGCATGATGGCATCCCTGCCCATCAAGCGGGAAACCATGTATCTGTCCGTCAGCGCAGCAGCTGTGGGCGGTCTGACTCTCTGCAATCTGGTCATCGCTTTGGTGCTCCTGCTGGTGGAGGTACTCTACGGGCAGCTGCATTTGGGTGCCATCGGGATGCTGACAGGGGTTTCCGTGCTGTCCATTGTGTGCTTCTTCGGCATGGCAGCCTTCTGCTGTATGCTCACCGGCAACATCTTCGCAGGCCCCGCCGTGTACTTTATCTTCAACTTCCTGACCATCGGCGTGGAAAGTCTGGTGAACGCCCTGCTGCGCATGATCGTTTACGGTATGCCCAACGGCTTCTCCCCCGTGACACAGTTCCTGTCCCCCATCGTGCAGGTGGCGGGCAGAGTAGTCTTTGACTATGAGCGCATCAACAACGAGGCAGGCAAATGGGTGGACTACACCTGGCAGCTGGAGGGTGTGGGCGTACTGCTCATTTACACCCTCATCGGTCTGGTATTCCTGTGGCTGGGGATGCTGCTGTACAAGAACCGCCGCATGGAAACCGCAGGGGACACCATCTCCATCGAGATTCTGAAGCCCGTGTTCCGCTTCTGCTGCACCGTGGGCGCAGGCCTGCTGTTCGCCGTGTTCATGCAGGAGCTGCTGTACCAGATCACCCCCAGAACCTGGATGGCCGCGGCATACATCGCCGTGCTGCTCATCGTGGGCGGCACGTTGGGGTACTTCATCGCCAAGATGCTCATTGAAAAGACCGTCCGTGTATTCCGCACAGGCTGGAAGACCGTAGCAATCTACGCAGTGTGCTGCATTGTCATCATGGCCGCCATCGAAGGTGACCTGTTCGGCTATGAAAAGAAAGTCCCCGCAGTGTCCGAGATCAAGTCCGTCGGCATCCACACCTTCGACGGGAACTATATGGACTTTGACGAAGCGGAAAACATCGAGACCGTGGTCAAGCTCCACCAAGCCATCATCGACAACAAGGCCTTCCACGAAATGGAAAACGGCACCATGGACGTCATCCGCTACATCGGTCAATTCCAGGAGCCCACCGCAAACTTCAGCACACGGATGCTGCTGATCTCCTATGATCTGGGCAACGGCAAATTCCTGGAACGCCGCTACATGGTGGCATACGGTCCCGACGAGATTCGTGACATGAGCTCCGAGATCCGCACACTGGAAGCCCTCATCAACACGGAAGAAGGCATTGCCGAACGCTGTATAGTGGATTATCCCGTGACCATCAACAGTGTACAGGGCGGCTGGGTGGAATATGTGGACAAGGAAAGCTATGAACGCTTCCACTTCAACGACCTCGCCCCAAGCGAGATCGTCCGACTGTACACCGAGTGCATCCTCCCCGACATTCAGGACGGCACACTGGGCGTCATCCACGTCATTGAAAACGAGGAATACGCCAAGAGCAAGTACAACTGCAACATCGGTCTGGATCTTGTGGAAAGTGTAACGGAAAATCCCTACATCGGTGGGGAGATGTACATGGACTACCGCTCTGTGAACCTGTTCGTCACCACAGATGCCAAGCGCACCATTGCATTCCTGAAGGAATACGGCATTGAGCCCGCAACGGTGTATGACTCCATGACCGCCGAAGGCTATGTATTCGACGATCTGGGCAGCTATCGTCCCGATGATGAGGAGATCGACTTCTACGAAAAGACCCTGCAGGAAATGGGCATTGCCCCCATGGCGGAGACCCGTGAGGTCACCACCTATGTGGCCAAGGATACCCCCGCAAGTGTTGGTGTCATCGGCGGAGCCGACGGTCCCACGCAGGTCTATGTGACCAAATAACCGGCGATTCCATTGGAGGCCCCCGTAGGGGCGGATAGTATCCGCCCGAAAGCATTCCATCTGAGTACGCAAAAGCGGGCGGCTGATAGCCGCCCCTACGGATGCAGATAATTCGCCCCACTCCCTTGTTTTTCACCCTCAGGCGGTGACTCTCACACCCCTTGGGGTGCTATATAACCTCTTATCTCTATCCTATCTCTCTATGGAACCCACGACTGTGACTCTCACGCAGCCGTGGGTTTTTCAGTTTAGGGACAGGGGGACGGTTCTGTGTCTCACGGTGATATGTTGCGTTCGGATGCGAATTCCAAAATGAGACACAGAACTGTACCCTGTCCGGTTATTTTGTGAGACAGGGTACAGGTCCATGTCTCAATGAGCACAAAGCCTCCGAATCACACTAAACCGTGAGACACGGACCGGTCCCCGGTCTCATTTGCAAAATTCTCCCGAATTTTTTTGATTTGTTCACCCTTTCGCCATAATTGTATGGTATGATACAATAAAATCGATTGCTATACCCCCAAACGGAGGTTTTGATATGTACGAAAACGAAAACCGCGAATCCGAAGCCCGCAGTGACGGCACCTATCGCTATGTGCGCCCCGAGACCAAGGACACCCTGTATCGGGATGCCGCCGTGGAGCCCTTCATGGATGCTGCCCGTATGCCCCGCTACTACGAGCCTCCCACGCCCGCCGAGCCCGATGTGCAGGCACCTTCCTCCACCCATCCCGATGACGAGGTGACTCCCAGAGTCATGCGGAAGTTCTGGGCAAAGGTCACCGCCATGTGCACAGTCTGTGCCCTGCTGGGTGGTCTGGTGGGCGGCGGCATCACTGCCCTGCTCATTCACAATGACCACGATTCCGCAGCAAACCCGCTTGCTGTCTCCCCTACTCCTGTGAGCAGTCAAATAGGCAATAACACGGCAGCCACGCCCATCCCCAATGCCGCCATGACCCCCGCTCAGATCTACGACAACGCCTGTCGGGAGGTGGTGGGTATTACCACGGAGGTCACCTACCACAATATGTTCGGCATGACCGTCTCCCAGCCCGTCAGCGGCACGGGGTTCTTCATCTCCGACAAGGGCTATATCCTCACCAACTACCATGTGGTAGAATACGCCGCCATGTATAACCAGCCCGCCAAGGTCATCACCCACGATGGCAATCGCTACGAAGGCTTGATCGTGGGCTATGATGCGGAAAATGACATTGCGGTGCTGCAGGTAAACGCCACGGGTTTGGACTATGCCTCCCTGGGCAACTCCGACAGCATCCACGTAGGGGATGCTGTGTACGCCGTAGGCAACCCCTTGGGTGAGCTGCAGTTTTCCATGACCACAGGCTCCGTCAGCGCCACGGACCGCCTTATTACCACCGAGGAAGCCGCTCCCGCCATCAATATGTTCCAAATCGATGCGGCAGTCAATGACGGCAACTCCGGCGGCCCTGTCTATGACAAGAGCGGTCAGGTGGTAGGTGTGGTCACCGCCAAGTATTCCAAAGCAGGCATTGAGGGCTTGGGCTTCGCCATCCCCATCAACGATGCCATGGCCATCGCCAATGACCTGATCACCACAGGCTACGTCACAGGCAAAGCCAAGCTGGGTGTGGATGCCCAGACCATGTCCGCCCGCGCCGCCATGTACTACGGTTCCGTGGAGGGTGCCTACATCCGCTTCATTGCCCCCGGCTCCTGTGCGGAGACCGCAGGACTGAAAACAGGGGATGTGGTGTACCGCTTCGGGGCTCTGGAGGTGCTCAGCCGTGACGATCTGCAGGCAGCTGTCCGCAGCTATCACGCAGGAGACACCGTGGAAATGACTGTCTTCCGTGAAGGCGAGCATCTGACCATTATGGTCACCTTAGACGAAGATATCCCCAATCACAACCCCGAGCTTTTGGGCTATGACGGCTTCGTCACTTCCTTTTAATAAAAACACAGCAAATGCTCCTCTTGCGTAAGAGGAGCATTTTTATTGAAAAAAACACGCTCCCATTGTACAATCAATCATATACATTCCAATGCGGAGGTACACCATGGAAATCAAGAACCTTTTGACATACTTCCCCCTGACGGAGGCACACCTCGCATACATTCGCACCTTGTGCCCCGACATCACCGTCAATGCCGTACAATGGCCCAATCTGACCCAAGGGGACGTGACTGCAGCCGATGTGATCTTCGGCAATGTTCCGGCCGAAATGCTGGACAATGCCCCCAAGCTCAACTGGCTGCATCTGTCCAGTGCGGGCACCGACGGGTATATGCATCTGATCGATCGGGGCATTGTACTCACCAACAGCACGGGAGCATACAATGATTCCATCGCCGAGTTCATGCTGGCCTTTACAAGCGCACTGTGCATCGGCTTGCAGGGCTATGTCCGCAACCAGCAGCAGGGCATTTGGAAGCGGAATGGCTGGGCAAAGACCATCATGGGCTCCACCGTGGCAGTGCTGGGCTGCGGCGGAATCGGTACCGCCTATGCCAAGCGGATGCACGATTTGGGTGCCTATATCATCGGTGTCCGCCGCAACCCCACGGCGGTGCTCCCCGAGGGCGTGGACGAGATGGTGACCATGGAGGAAGCCGACTCCGTACTGCCTCGGGCAGATATCGTGGCTATGATCCTGCCCAATACCCCCGAGACCGTGAACTTCATGGATGCCCGCCGTATATCCCTGCTGAAGGAGGGTGCCCTGCTGGTGAACTGCGGACGGGGCAACGCACTGGATCACGAGGCCTTGTACGAGGCACTGTGCAGCGGCAAGCTGGACGGAGCTGCCATGGATGTGGCCTATCGTGAGCCTCTGCCCGCCGACGACAAGCTGTGGTCAGCCCCCAATCTGCTCATCACCCCTCATGTGGCAGGGGGCTGGCGGCCCGGCGGAGACAGCTCTCCTCATATGGCAAAGACCATTGCGGAGGTGTTCCTGAGGAATCTGGAGGCATACGTCACCGACAGCCCCATGCCAAACGCTGTGAACCCCAAAACAGGATATACGGTCATGCGGAGATAAGGACACAAACAGAAAAAACAACCGCATTTGTAGGGAGCGTCGTCCCCGACGCTCCGTCACTACAGCAGTTGAACATTGCGTAATTTACCGTCCGTGGGCAATCAACAAACAACGGCACGGAGCGTCGAGGACGACGCTCCCTACGACGGCGGAATTGGGATAATTTTCTGTAAAATTTACCAAATCTATTGCATTTCTTTCTACAAATGATATAATGTCGAATTGTAATGTAAGAACACATACGGGCATTGCCCGACAAATATTAGGAGGAATCCAACCATGACATACGAGATCGATATCGCAGGCCTTACCCGTGAGCTGCCCCTGTGCCCCCTGAACGATGAGCTGTCCATCGGCGCATTCGTCATGTTCGGCGACGTGGAGCTGACCGTACACTGCGCAGCAGAACTGCTGAAGATCGCTCCCGAATATGATTACATCATCGCTCCCGAAGCCAAGGCCATCCCTCTGGCATACGAAATGGCTCGTCAGAGCGGCGAAAACCGTTACTTCGTAGCCCGCAAGAAGGCTAAGGCTTATATGCAGGGCGTATTCTCCGTAGAAGTGCAGTCCATCACCACCGCAGGTACCCAGACTCTGGTCATCGACGAAAACGATGCCGCTGCCATCAACGGCAAGCGTGTGATCATCGTAGACGACGTCATCTCCACCGGTGAGTCCCTGCGTGCAATGGAAGTGCTGTGCGAAAAGGCAGGCGCGGAAGTTGTGGGCAAGATGGCTGTTCTGGCAGAAGGCGATGCAGCAAAGCGTGAGGACATCATCGTGCTGGCACCCCTGCCCCTGTTCACCGCTGACGGCACCCCCATCGATGCCTAAGATCCCCGACCGCGAGGCCTACATGGCCGAAGCTTTGGTGCTGGCTCGGGAAGCAGCCGCTGCGGGGGAGGTTCCCGTTGGCTGCGTCATCACAGGCCCCGACGGCACTGTCATCGGCAGAGGCCGCAACCGCCGTGAGGAGACCAAGGATGCCTGCGCCCATGCGGAGATGCTTGCCATCGGTGAAGCCTGCCAAGCCATGAACGACTGGCGGCTGGAGGGCTGCGCACTGTATGTGACACTGGAGCCCTGCCCCATGTGCGCAGGTGCCATCATCAACTCCCGCATCCCCACCATCGTCTACGGTGCCAAGGAGGATCAGTTCGGCTCCTGCGGCAGTGTGCTGAACCTGTTTGAGGAGCGGTACCCCCATAAGCCCGCCATCTACGGCGGCGTCAAAAAGGACGAATGCGCGGAAGTCCTCCGCAGCTTCTTCCAAAAGGTAAGAGAGAAATGACCGATGCAGCCGCATCGGTTATTTTTATTTTCCAATCTGCCGCACATAGTAAGTGTGTCATCCGTTATACATAGTGAAAGGGGGGATTCCCTTGGCTTTCGACTTTGAAGACCAATATGACAAGCTATATCGTTACTGCTATTTCAAGCTCCGCCACGGGGAGACCGCCGAGGACATCACCCAAGAAGCCTTCCTGCGGTACTGGGAGCGATACCACCCGCTCCCTGCAAACGAGGCTGTGAAAACCTTATACACCATTGCCCGCAATCTTTGCACAGACGAGCACCGCAAACAGGCTGCTCTCCCCTTGGACGAAGGGCTGCCCGCCCCGTCTCAAGAAGACACGCTGCTGTGCCGCCTGTCGGTACAAACGGCACTGGACGCCCTGACCATAGAGGAACGGGAGCTGCTGCTTCTGCGTTATGTCAACCAAGTTCCCATAGGCACCATCGCCAAGCTCCTTGGCATCTCTCGGTTTGCGGTTTATCGCAGGAGCCTTTCCGCCGTGAACCGCTTCCGCAAGGAATTGAGAAAGGAAGATTTGTATGACGAATTGGAAAGCTGAATTACACCGAGGCTTCGCCACTCCTCCCCCCGCAAGAAAACGGGAATTCCTGCGGCAATTCACTCCACCGCAAACAAGCCTTGCGGATGTGCTGCTCTCCCAATTGGGATACATCCGAGCATGGGTATGGGTGCTCTCGGGGGCAATTTATGCTGCCGCAGCCTTGTTGCTGCTGGCACAATCCCCCTATCTGCTGCATATGCTCTCCGCCTGTGCGCCGCTGCTTGCACTGACTGTCGTCACCGAAAGCAGCCGTTCGGTGCGCTGCGGCATGGCAGAGCTGGAGCTGTCCACACGGTTTTCCCTAAAAACAGTGGTGCTTGCCAGACTGATTCCCTTGGGCTGTATTCATCCCCTTGGGCTTCTGCTGCTGTCTTTCGGATTTGGACGCCCCCTTGCCGCCATCCTTTACAGCATTGCCCCCTTTTTGCTGACCGCCTTTTTAGGACTTTCCGTCACCCGCAGATACCGCAGCCACGAGGCAATCTATGCCTGCGGGGGCATTGCCTTTGCAATCAGTCTGCTGACCCTGTTTTCCCATCACCTGTTTGCTGCCCTGTACGAGGGTCGGCATTTGATTTGGTGGCTTTTGGCTGTGGCAGTCTTGGCAGCAGCCACGGGAAAGCTGTACAAAACCATCCTATTTGAAACGGAGGAATTGGCATGGAACTGATCATCGACCGTGTTTCCAAACAATACAAAAACCACATCGCCGTAGACCGCGTATCCGCAAGGCTGCACCGAGGGGTGTACGGCCTGCTGGGTGCCAACGGTGCGGGGAAAACCACCCTCATGCGGATGCTGACAGGCATCCTGACCCCCACAAGCGGTACCATCACCTTTGACGGCATGGATGTGACCACCGAGGAATACCGCGGGATATTGGGGTATCTTCCTCAGGATTTCGGGTATTATCCCGAATTTACCGCCATGGACTTTCTGCTGTATCTGGCGGCACTGAAGGGCATCCCCAAATCGCAAGCCAAACGCCGCGCCAAGGAGCTGCTGGAGCTGGTGTCTTTGGATGATGTAAGCCGCAAGAAAATCAAGACCTTTTCCGGGGGCATGAAGCAGCGACTGGGCATTGCGCAGGCTCTGCTGAACGACCCCAAGCTGCTGATTTTGGACGAGCCCACCGCAGGACTGGACCCCAAAGAACGCGTGCGCTTCCGTAATTTGATCCGACAGCTGGGGAAAGACAGCATTGTTTTGCTGTCCACCCATATCGTATCCGATATTGAGCACATTGCCGACGAAATTCTGCTGATGAAGGACGGACAGCTGATTTTCCAAGGCCCGTGGACAGAGGAAAAAGGAGATTTGGAAGACTTCTATCTGGAACAATTCGAGGAGGATACCCATGAATAACCCTGCCCTTCTGTACCGTTACGAGCTGAAAAAACTGCTGCAAAAGAAAATCCTGTGGGTCACGCTCATTGTATGCTTCCTTGCCATCCTGTTTTCTCTGCTGTTTCCGCTGGCAGGCAGCTACTATGTGGACGGCGTATTCATCGACTCCAACTACAATATGCATATCACCGACCAAGGCTACCGTGAGGCATTGGACGGACGCACCATCGACCAAACATTGCTGGAGGAGACCATAGCGGCATACCGCCGTGTGCCCATGGACAAGTCCCCCTATTCCCTCACAGAAGAATACCAAGCCTATGCCCGCCCGTACAGCGAGATTTTCCACCTCATCCGTACATGGACGGGATTGGATCCGGCAGCCACCGCAAATTGGAGCCCCGACGAGGCTGCGCTTTACGCCGCCATGGGCCAAACCATGCGCACTGCATGGGGCTACAACTACCTCACCCACGGAGAGATCACATACTGGGAATCTCAGCTCAATGCGCTGCAAACGCCCTTTGTTTATGCCCATAGCGACGGATATCGGTACATTTTGGAGGTCTTTCTGACAGTGGGCTTTCTCATGCTGCTGTACACCGCCATTGCTCTTTCCAACGTATTCCCCGACGAGCACACCCACCGCACCGACCAGCTGGTGCTGTCCGCACCTCTGGGTCGCGATACGGTCTATTGGGCGAAGCTGGCGGCAGGCATCACCGCAGGCGTGATCGGTGCGCTGCTGATGACCCTGCTGACATGGGCAGTGTCTCTTTGCATCTATGGCACAAGCGGGTTTACCGCGCCTGTCCAGCTGTTTTATACCTCCTACGCAGGCAATCTCACCATCGGGCAGGCATGTCTCATCGCATACGGCTGTCTGATGGTCACGGCAGTGCTGATGAGCGTTGCGGTCATGGTTCTGTCGGAGCTTCTCCGCAGCGGCATCGGCGCACTGTCCGTTACCTCCGCCATGCTCCTTGCAAGCGCATTGGTGCAGGTGCCACCGCAGTATCGGCTTTTAGGGCAGCTGTGGGATTATCTCCCCACCGGCTTTCTTGCCATGTGGAACGTATTCGACTGCCGATTGGTTTCGCTGTTTGGGATGCAGTTCACGTCGTACCAAATCGTCCCCGTGATATACCTTATTGCGGCTGTTCTGCTGTCCGTTCTCGGAAAGCAGCTCTATGCGCACTATCAGGTAACGGGACGATAAACAATAACGCGGGCGAACACTCGCCCGCTCCGCACTACGGCTTTGTATTGCGTAGGGAGCGTCGTCCCCGACGCTCCGTTTTC
>JAFQDR010000051.1 GCA_017415945.1 Oscillospiraceae bacterium | reverse complement strand
CCCAGAGGCAGCAGGTTATTGGAAACGATAAAGTCCCAGTAGTCAAGCCATGCGCTGCCGGGAGCAAAAGGCTGGAAGGTAAATACGCTGTAGCCCAGTGCAGTGGTGGTAGAGGTCAGGAACAGCCCAACACCGCAAATGATACAGCCCTTGGGACGGCTCCAGCCTGTCAGTTCGCGGACACAAGCAAGAATGTTTTCAAACACAGCCAGAACGGTGGACATTGCGGCAAATACCATAAACAGGAAGAATATGGTGCCCCACAGTCTGCCGCCATTCATGTTGTTGAAGACAGTTGCCATGGTATCGAACAGCAGAGAAGGACCTGCGCCTACCTCAAGATCATAGGTAAAGCAAGCGGGGAAAATAATCAAGCCTGCGGTGATAGCAACGAAGGTATCCAGAATGATAACATTCACGGATTCGCCCATAAGGGTGCGTTCCTTATCAATGTAGCTGCCGAAAATCGCCATGGAGCCGATACCAAGGCTCAAGGTAAAGAACGCCTGGTTCATGGCGCCAACAACTACATTTGCATCGATTTTTGAAAAATCGGGCAGCAGATAGAAGGTCAGACCTTCCTTGGCACCATCCAAGGTCGCACTGTTAATCGCCAAAACAATCATCAGCAGAAGCAGAGCGATCATCATGTACTTGGTCACACGTTCCAAGCCGCCTTGCAGGTTAAAGCTCAGAATAAAGAAGCCCAAAACGATAACCAAAGCCATGTAGAACATATTCAGACCGGGATCGGTGATCATCCCCACAAAGCCCAAGCCCACATTATTGCCGGTAAGGAAGCTAACGAAATAATAAATCAGCCAACCGGAAACGCAGGTATAGAAGGACATCAGGCAGATATTGCCAAACAGAGCCAAATACCCGTGGATATGCCACTTCTGTCCGGGCTTCTGCAGCTTCTTATACATAAACACAGGACTTGCCTGAGATGCTCTGCCCATGGCAAATTCCATAACCATAACAGGCAGACCCAACAGCAGCAGGCAAAGCACATAAATCAATACGAAGCCGCCACCGCCGTACTGTCCCGTCATCCAAGGGAACTTCCAAACATTGCCGCAGCCGATTGCACAGCCCGCACTCAACAAAATGAAGCCAAGTCGAGACGACAGGCGTTCACGATTTTCCATAAAAAGAAATCCTCTCTTTCGATTTAAAGTGTTCACATTATAGCAAAATTATAAGAAATAGTCAAAATAATATTGAAAAAAACAGTATTTTTGGTAAATTAAGCAATTTATACGAACACAAATGTACAATATGAACGTGAAAAAAGGAAAAAACACCTTCTAAATTAAGAAGGTGTCTTTCGTTCATATGGTGGACTTGAAGGGGATCGAACCCTCGACCTTACGAATGCGAACCGTATGCTCTCCCAAACTGAGCTACAAGCCCGTAACAGCTTGTATTATACGCCATTCAACAGAAAAATCAATAGTAAAGTTGACGAATGATTTCTTCGCACTCTGCCCCATCCATTCCACATTTCATATCGGGGTGATACAGCAGCTCCAGCAAAAGCATATCAATTTGAGAGAGCTCCTGCGGCTCTGAATAATCGGAATAAATAATGCTGTCAGATCTTAGAGCAGTATCCTGAACAGGACCAAGTCCATTATACAGCTCTTCTAAAATTACGGAATTGCGAAGATTCTGTGAGAGATCCGTCCGGATACAGATAGTCTCATCATAGATCACGTCATAATCATACCAAAAGGTTACACCTGCATCCATCCCGTGAAAATTCTCCCCAAGAAGGTAAATCATGGTATCATAATCGCAGAAGTGAATTTTCAAATTCGCGTCATATTGGGACTCCGACTCATAGATCCCAGGGAAACCGTACAGATCATTCAGCCAATCACAAAAATCGGTCAGCACCTTTCGATCTTGTTCTGTGGGATCCCCAAAGATGTAGTAATAGATGGGTGAGTTCCACTTCTGTAATTTATGTGGGTCTCCCGCATTAACAAATTCCGCATCCAAACACACTTCATTAAAATATCCGATTACCTCTTCAATCGGCACCCCATCAATATAAAGCGGTGAGTGTAAGGGCTGAGGCATGACTGTCGGGGTAGGTGACGGAGTAAGGGCAACGGTGGGTTCGGCAGAGGAAAAAGCATCCGTATTTACCACATCGGATATATGACATGAGGATAAACAAAGAAGCAATATTACAATGGGGATCAATTTTCTCATTTAGTCATCCTCCCTATTCCTTTCCTTCTATAAGCTGAGATTGAACATTGCATTTTGAAAAAACTCACTGCATAGGATTCTTAGCAGTGAGTTTTTAATGACATCAGAACAGAGACATCTGGCTGGTGTCGGGCAGATCACCCAATGCGCCCAGAGATTTCAGTGTCTGCAAGTGGGTCTTGGAAACCTTGGGACAGGCCTCGGAAAGCTCCTCAACAGACAGGAAACTCTTTCCGCTCTTAGCCGCATTGGCAAGGTCATAGGCTGCCGCTTCACCCAAGCCGCCGATGGACACGAAAGGAGCACGCAGCTGGGTGTCATTGGCAATTAGAAACTTTGTTGCATCACTGTCCATGACGCTCATAGGCGCAAAGGAGAAGCCTCGCATATAGAACTCGTATACACTGTCCAAGGTGGTCAGAATATCGTCTTCCGTGGCGCTGGTCTGCTTATTGCGCAGCTCGTTGATCTTTGCCCGTACCTTATCCAAGCCTTGGGTCATCAGCTCCGCATCAAAGGCATTTTTCTGACTGCGGCGATAGAAATAAGCCGAGTAAAATGCCAAGGGTCTGTGTACCTTAAACCACGCGATACGGAACGCCATCATAACATAAGCTACCGCGTGGGCCTTGGGGAACAGATACGCAATCTTACGCATGGACTCAATGTACCATTCGGGAACTTCCTTTTCCTTCATGATTTCTTCCGCGTTCCCGGGGAAGCTGCCGGACTTTTTGACCTTCCCTTTTCGCACTGCCTCCATGACCTTAAACGCCAAACTGGGCTCCATGCCCACTTGAATGAGATAGATCATAATGTCGTCTCGACAGCCAATGCAGTCATTAACATCAACGCCCTCATTGACGACCAGCTCGCGGATATTGCCCGCCCAAACATCGGTGCCGTGGGAGAAGCCGGACAGACGAATCAAGGTATCGAACTGAGTGGGCTGTGTCTCCACCAGCATATTGCGGGTAAAGCCTGTGCCAAATTCGGGAATCCCCAGTGTACCGGTTTTCCCGATGACAGGATCCCCATCAGGGAGGCCAAGAGGTGCGGGAGACTTGAAGATCCCCATAGTATCGGGGTCATCCAAACGAATCTCACGGGCATTGACCCCTGTCATATCCTCCAACATACGGATCATGGTGGGGTCATCGTGCCCCAGCTCATCCAGCTTCAGAAGGTTATTCTCCATACAGTGATATTCAAAGTGGGTGGTCTTGATGCCGCAGGTGGGGTCCTCCGCCGCCCACTGAATGGGACAGAAGTCCGTAACCTCCATATCCTGAGGGATAACAACCAGACCGCCGGGGTGCTGGCCCGTACTGCGTTTTACACCGACGCAGCCCTTCGCCAGACGGTTTTCCTCCGCCTTGGACACCTGCAGTCCACGCTCCTCCAAATATTTCTTGGCCATACCAAATGCGGTCTTGTCCGCCAGTGTACCGATGGTGCCTGCCTTAAACACATGGTCATCCCCAAACATTTCACGGGTATAATTATGGGCATTGGCCTGATATTCACCGGAGAAGTTCAAGTCGATATCGGGAGTTTTTTCGTTGCCGGGATACCCGAGGAAGGTTTCAAAGGGAATATCAAATCCATCCTTGTTGTACATGGTGCCGCACACAGGACAGGCCTTTTCGGGCATATCCGCACCGCAGCCATAGGAACCGTCGGTAATAAACTCGGAATGTTTGCAATTGGGACACACATAATGTGGAGGCAGAGAGTTAACCTCTGTAATTCCCGACATATAAGCCACCAAGGAGGAACCGACAGAACCTCGGCTGCCCACCAAATAGCCATGCTCCAGAGAGTTCTGCACCAGCTTCTGGGCACTCATGTAAATCACGTCATATTCGTGATCCAGAATGGTGCGCAGCTCTGTATTCACACGTTCGGTAACCAATTCAGGGGGATTATCCCCATAGATGCTGTGCATCTTATCCAGCACCAAACGTTCCAGATCTTCCTTGGAATTCTCAATTTTGGGCGCAAACAGATCACGGGGCAACAAGTCAAACTCCTCCACCTGATCCGCAATCAGCTTGGGATTGGTAATTACCACTTCGTAGCACAAATCTTCTCCCAAGTATTCGAACTCCTTCAGCACTTCTTCAGTAGTACGGAAATAGATGGGCAGAGGCTTGTCCGCATCGGAAAACTTTTTGGAAGCCAGCAGAATTTTGCGGTAGATCTCATCCTCAGGGTCAAGGAAATGTACGTCACAGGTAGCCACAACCGGCTTGCCCAGCTTTTTGCCCAGAGCAATGATGCGGCGGTTGATTTCCTTCAGATCCTCCTCATCACGAACGGTACCGTTTTCGATCATAAAGTAGTTATTAAACAGGGGCATGATCTCCAGATAATCATAGAAGGAGGCGATCTTCTCCAACTCCTGCTCACTTTTTCCACGGAGGACTGCATCGTACAGTTCCCCTGCTTCACAGGCAGAGCCTACAAAAATGCCCTCGCGGTATTTTTCAATGATACTTCTGGGCATCATGGGATGCTTACGGCTCTTGTTATAGTAGTCAATCTGGGATGCGGAAATGATTTTATAAAGGTTCTTCAGCCCTGACTTGTTTTTTACCAGCAGGCAAATGTGCTGATTTCTGCCAATATCCATGCGATGAAGATCCGCAACCGCAGCATTGATGTCATTGATGGTCTTTGCCCCACGCTCCGCCAGCATCGGGATAAACTTGTCCATAATACGGGCAACCACCGCCGCATCATCGTATGCACGGTGATGATTAAAATCGGGCAGCTTCAGCTTTCTGGACACAATATCCAGCTTGAATCGCTTCAGCTCCGTCATCAAGCATTGTGACAGCACCAGCGTATCGATCACAACAGGATCAAATTCCATATTGTTGCGCTTGCAGGCTTCCTTCATAAAGCCTGTATCGAAGCTTGCGTTATGAGCAACAATGGGACGGCCGCCAACAAATTCCAAGAACTTCCGCATGGCCTCCCCTTCATCGGGAGCATCCTTTACATCCTCGTCGGAAATCCCCGTCAGCCGCTTGATATCGGGAGGAATGGGCATATGGGGATTGACAAAGGATTGGAAGGTTGCCTTGATCTCGCCGCCACTGAACAGCACCGCACCGATTTCCGTCATGCGGTCATTGACTGCGCTCAAGCCTGTGGATTCAATATCGAATGCCACACATTCACAGTCCATAGGCAGATCGCAGCTGCCCACAACAGGCTGCTTAATGTTCAGGTCGTCTACGAAATAGCCCTCTACCCCATAAATAACCTTTACGCCATAATCCTTGCCAGCGTGCCACATATCGGGAAATGCCTGCACGACACCGTGGTCGGTAACCGCAACAGCGGGGATCCCCCACTCCTTACAGCGCT
>JAFQDR010000050.1 GCA_017415945.1 Oscillospiraceae bacterium | reverse complement strand
CGGCTTCTACTCCGCCTTCATGGTGGCGAAGCGTGTGACCGTATATTCCAAGGCCTTCGGTCAGGATGAGGCTTACCAGTGGGCTTCCGAGGGTGTGGAGGGCTACACCATCCAGAAGTGCGACAAGGCCGAGCACGGCACCCGCATCGTCCTCGAGCTGATGGATGACTCCGAGGAGGAGAACTACAGCGAATTCCTCGAGCAGTACCGCATTCAGGCACTCGTGAAGAGATATTCCGATTACATCCGCTTCCCCATTCAGATGGAAGTGTCCCACCGCAAGCTCAAGGACGGCACCGAGGACGAGTTCGAGACCGAAGTGACCCTCGATACTCTCAACAGCATGGTGCCCCTGTGGAGAAAGAACCGCAGCGAGCTGACCGATGACGACTACAACACCTTCTATCAGGAGAAGTTCGTCGACTACATGCCCCCCATGGCGTACAAGCATGTGCACAATGAGGGCATGATCTCCTATGATGCACTGCTGTACATTCCTTCCAAGGCGCCCTTCGATTTCTATTCCCGTGACTATGAGAAGGGCCTGCAGCTCTACACAAACGGCGTACTGATCATGGAGAAGTGCGGCGATCTGCTGCCCGATCATTACAGCTTTGTCCGCGGTCTTGTGGATTCCGAGGATCTGTCCCTGAACATTTCCCGTGAGATGCTCCAGCACGACCGCCAGCTCAAGCTCATCGCCAAGAGCATTGAAAAGACCATTCACAGCCAGCTGACCAGCATGCTGAAGTCCGATCGTGATAAGTACGAGCAGTTCTTCGAGGCCTTCGGTCTGCAGCTGAAGTACGGCGTGTACAGTGAGTACGGCGTGCACAAGAACGAGCTGCAGGATCTGCTGCTGTTCCGTTCCTCCAGAGGCGAAAAGCCCATCACACTGGCTGAATATGTGGACAACATGCCCGAAGCGCAGAAGGAGATCTACTATGCATCCGGCCCGAGCATCGAGCGCATTCAGGCACTGCCCCAGACGGAAGCCGTGCTGGCCAAGGGCTATGAGATCCTCTACTTCCTTGACAATGTGGATGAATTCGCTGTGAAGACCATGATGTCCTACAAGGACAAGCAGTTCAAGTCCGTTTCCGCCAATGACATCGACCTCGATACCGAGGAAGAGAAGAAGGCACTGGAGGAGAAGAAGGAAGCCAACAAGGATATGTTCGAGACCATGTGCGGTGCACTGGACGGCAAGGTACAGAGAGTGACGATTTCGAGCCGTCTCAAGAGCCATCCCGTATGTCTGACCACCGAGGGCGACCTGACTCTGGAGATGGAAAAGGTGCTCAACGCCATGCCGACCGATAACAAGGTGCAGGCAAAGCTGGTGCTGGAAATCAATCCGGAACATCCGGTATTTGACAGACTGACCGCCCTGCACGGCACGGATGAAGAGAAGCTGCAGAAGTACAGCAAGCTGCTGTTCAATCAGGCTCTCCTGATCGAAGGCATGCCCGTGGAAGATCCGGTGGCCTTCTCCAATCTCATTTGTGAGCTTATGTAAGCATGCAGGGGGCGCTGCCCCCTGATCCCCGCCAAAGGGATGTGATCCCTTTGGAATCCCATGGCGTTTTACCGATTGCCCCATAAAGGGACAATCGGTAAAACCTTGCGATTGCAAGAATTGCATTCTTGGGCGAAAAACAGGAAACAGCGTTCCTGCAGCCTAATGAATCACAAAAGAAAGGAAAACAAGTATGGAAGCGTTCCTGCATTTTTGCGTGCGACTTTTGCCGAAGCCGCTGAAGAAAATCTATGACCGGTTCGAGGAACTGGCGGTTTATGTATATTACGGCGTGCTGACCACGATCGTGAATACAATTGTCCAGTTCGGCGTGGAATTCGGTCTGCTGGCGCTGGTGCCTTGGTCGGCCAATGTGGAGAACTTCATCTCCACCACGACAGCATGGCTTGTAGCGGTCATTTTCGCATTCTATGTCAACAAGAAATACGTATTCAAGAGCGAGGCCAAGGAATTCAAGCGTCTCATGTGGGAATTCTGGACATTCATTTCCGGCCGTCTTGCCACATGGGGTCTGACGGTGCTGATCATGCAGTTTGCAACGCTCTTCTATGTCCGCGAGGATGGCACGAAGAATATTGTGGTTTACGCCATTTTCTATTTCCTCCAGCAGGTGATCATCACGCTGTCGAACTATTTTATCAGCAAGCTGATTGTGTTCCGCAAAAAGAAGCAGCCCGAAACGGCTGAAGCAGAATAAGATTGTGAAAAGCCGCAGCATCCGCTGCGGCTTTTGCCTTATATCCATGTCGTGATCAAAGAGCCGTTTTCATCCGCAGGGGGATCCCCCTGATTTGCGGAGATTCAATGGAATCAAAGGGCCGTGCCCTTTGGTGGGGCGGGTGCGCAGCACCCGCATTGATCCCCTCCCCTCCGGGGAGGGG
>JAFQDR010000049.1 GCA_017415945.1 Oscillospiraceae bacterium | reverse complement strand
TCAGCTGGAACCAGTCGCCCCATGCTGCGGTGCCTGCACCGATCATGCCGAACTTGCCGATAACGGTCTGAACCAGAGAGGTCAGAGTTGCAGCCAGCATGAAGATCATGGGGATGAAGAACATCTTGTTGTTCTTGCCGATGTTGCCCAGCCATGCTGCAACAGCCATCAGAGCCAGACCTGCCAGCAGCTGGTTAGCAGCGCCGAACAGACCCCAGATCTGGGACAGCTTCAGGAAGCCCAGAGTGGAACCTACACCAACCATGATCAGAGTGCCAACCAGGGGGTGAGTCAGAATCTTGCGGATGCCGGTAGCGTCCTGCCAGGAAGCTTCGCCTTCCTTCAGGAACAGTTCGCCGAACATGAAGCGGGACAGACGAGTACCGGAGTCCAGAGAGGTCAGTGCGAATACGGAAACAGCCAGAGTCAGCAGAGCGTAAACAACGCCGTATACCTTGGAGGTTTCGGTACCGAACATGGTAGCAATACCTGCTGCGAAAGCAACAGAGGGAGAGCCGAAGCCGCCGTCAACGTACTTATCAAATACCATACCAACAGCGATCAGGGCGATGATAGCCAGTGCGGATTCGATCAGCATGGAGCCGTAGCCGATAGCCTTTGCGTCCTTTTCGTTTGCCAGCTGCTTGGAAGAAGTGCCGGAAGCGATCAGGGAGTGGAAGCCGGAGCAAGCGCCGCAAGCAACAGTGATGAACAGTGCGGGGAACAGGCCGGACTTACCGGTGAATGCGGGAATGGTGAATTCTGCGGTGCCGGTGAATGCAGACATGAAGATACCGACAACAGCAACGATCATCATTGCATACAGCAGGAAGGAGGACAGGTAGTCACGGGGCTGCAGCAGGATCCAAACGGGAGCCAGAGATGCAACGGTGATGTACAGAGCGATCAGCAGAATCCAAACGGTGCGGTTCAGAACCAGACCAACGTTCAGGCCGAATACGATACCTGCAACGATCAGAACCAGACCGATAGCGGTAGCGGGACCGGTGGCCATGCCGAAGCGAGTGGTCAGCATGCCGTAGATCATAGCCATGATGATGAACAGAACGGAAACCATAGCGGTAGTTTCGTTACCGTTGGGGTTGGTGGTGATAAAGCCGGTGTTTTCGGAGAAGAAGGTACCTGCAACAACGTTAACGAAGGAAGCGATAACGAGGATCAGAACCAGCAGAGCGAAAACGATGAACAGCTTCTTTGCTCTGTCGCCCATGGAGGACTTGATGATTTCGCCAACAGACTTACCGCCGTGACGAACGGATGCGAACATTGCACCAAAGTCGTGCAGACCACCGACGAAGATACCGCCGATGATACACCACAGGAATACGGGAACCCAACCGAAAACGGAAGCCTGAATAGGACCGTTGATGGGGCCTGCGCCTGCGATGGAAGAGAAGTGGTGACCCATCAGAACAGCGGGCTTTGCAGCGACGTAGTCAACGCCGTCGTTAATTTCCACTGCGGGGGTTACGTTTTCGGGGTCAATACCCCATTCTTTTGCCAGATAAGAGCCATAGAAGATGTAGCCCAGCACCAGCAGAGCGATTGCAGCGAGGATAATCAGAATAGCGATCATAAACTCACTCTCCTATCTTAATTTTTTATATTGCGAAGGAGCTTTTTCAGTTCCCGTCCCATTCGGTTAAAGACGGGCTTGTCTGTACTCATCTCCTGAGCAATCACACGGTAATGGCTCCAGCCATGGAGCGTATGTCTGTAGCTTTGGTAGCGCTTCATTTTCTTGATGGCCTTCTTGGCATCCTCGTCGATGACATCCGCCAGAATAAACAGCACCACATCGGAATTGCGGTGACCGTCGTGAGGGACCACGCGGCTCATGCCGGTTGCCCATGCGGTTTCATCGTACTGCCGCAGCAGCTCCAAAGTCAGACGTTCGGTAACGGCGAAGAAAACAAATTCCTTGGATTCCGATTCGGACAGCTTCGCCTGCTTTACCAGAAAGAACTGTTCCTCATGGGAATGGAACTCCGCCTCCGCAGCAAAGGGAGGGGTCACGTTTTCTTCAAATACATTATAATATGCGTAATATGATCTAAGCAGTTTCGGAAGCGCTTCCCGAGCTGTCATTTTCGTTTTCTCCTTGTAAGGAAAGTGCCTGCATCCGTTTAGATAGAGTTTCACACTTTCCAAATTTGTAAAAAAATTGTTAACGCTATTCTACATCTATTGTGCATAAATAGCAAGGGCTTTCCACCGAAAATTTGTGCGTTTTTACTCTTGTTTCCGGTAAAATTTTCACGAAGCACGGCGAAAATCTATTAAATCGTCGTTTACAGCCGTTTTTACGAAAACAGTGATTTTTTCACACAAGGCTTACCCGAGCAGACGATACATCAGTTGGGCTTGCCGATTTGCACATGAGGGGCTCTTTTGGCCACTTCCTCCAGCAAAATCACCCCTGCGCGGGCACCGGGCAGCTGCACCTGGGCGGCCTCCCCCGCTTCGGTACAGATCACAAGGTTTTCTACCTCCAGATTACCCTTCCCGCAGCACATCTTGGTCTGAACCAGCATCACGCGGCGGAACACACGGGTCACATCGGCATAGGGGATATAGTACAGCTTTCTCTTTTCCTTAAAGAACAGGTATGTATTGCCCAGCTGCACATTGCCGATGGCACGGCCTCCGTCATAGTCGGTCTTCAAGGCCACATCGGGAGCGGCAGCAGTCAGAGGATAAAACTTCATACGAAAAACTCCTTTCCTTATATTACATTTATAGACACAGTATAGCAGAATGTTAAGATTTTGTCTACGCTTGCCGAAAAAAGAAAAAGCACCGTTAAAAAAACAATGTCATTAAGATAAGGAAATCCGTCGTAGGGGCGGATAGTATCCGCCCGAAAATAATCCAACAAAGGCTACCAATGCGGGCGGCTAATAGCCGCCCCTACGGACCCGCGCATTAACCGCACGCTTAACTTATTGACATTGGTTAAAAAACAGTGCATTTTCATAGGTTCTCGTGGGTTATCCGTTCATCACATAAGCCTTGACCTCATACACATGGCCCACAAAATCCATCAGCAGATCGAAGGCACGGTCGCTCATCAGCTCCTTGGCAACGTAGTCCGCTGCCACGCACAGCTGCAGCTTCCCTTCGGGTGTCTCCTGCACAAAATGCTTGTACCATCTGGTGCCCGCGTTCAGCGTATTGCATACCTCCGCCGCGGTCAGGTAGAATTCCTCGTCGATCTCCAGTACCATGGCACTGGGGGACATCATCTCATCGTGGAACTCCACCATGGTGTTGATGACATCGGTAGGATCGTTGTCATTGGGCATATTCAAAATCAGCAGCTGTTCCCCATAGCCCTCGAAGTAATAAAACTGTCTGGCATCAAATTCATGGATCAGATCACTTAATAACAGTGTCATATTGTACCCTCCTTAGCCTAACAACGCAGGCAGATTGGCAGCGATCACCTGCAGCAGTGCGGTGAGCATGCTCATCACATCGGCGGCATCCTCGGTGTACAGCAGCAGATCGAGTCCTGCACACAGATAGCCGGAATCCATATAAAAGCGCACCATGGGATACTGGGTGTTCATGGTGTTGCATTGTGCCATAAAGGCCTTTTGGTCTGCCTCGGGCACTTCAAAGAGAATGGCAGTGAACTCAATGTCATTGGCATTGTGGAACCCCATATACACAGGGAACATTGGCTCACCCGCATCATTGACCATGGCGATCTCCAGCTGGTTGTCCGCCAGCTGCATGACCTGCGCCCTGCCGAAACGTTCGGCACAGGCTGTCATTACCTGTTGGAATAATTTCATAGATACCCTCTCATTCATATAACATCATAATATCCCGCAGGAATTCCATATAATGCTCCCGCACAGATTCGGGAGAGAGAACGGTGACCCGCTTCCCCTGCTCTGCCAGCCACTGATACAGCCCCGTATTGTCCGCAACCTCCACCGTGACCGTAAAGCAATCGGGGCCGTCATCGATCATCATGACCTGCTTACCGAAGCGCATACGGATCTCATTGCGCAGGTAGTTATCGCAGCGCAGCCGCATCCGTACCCGCTCCCCTGCCCACATATTCACACTGCTGCGGAGATAGCCGCCCAAATCGAAGCCGTCCCCATGGGCAGGGAGGGTTCTGGGATCACGGGAAGGCAGGTCGGTGATGTTCAGATTGGTGATCATCTCCAGACGGAAGTGGGTCAGCCCGTCGTTGCTTCTGGAGTTGCAGATCAGGAAATACTGGTTTTCAAACAGCACCAGATAATAGGGGCTCACGCAGTAGATATGCCCGTCACGGCGAAGCCTGCGCTTATTGCCTGCGGTATCCTCATAATACTGGAAGGTGATCTGCCGCCCCGCCTTAATGGCGCGGGTGATATTGTCGATCTTGATCTTGCTGCTCTTATCCTCGGTCTTGATGCCCGCATCCAAATACCCCGTAGCGGCAATAAGCTTTTCTCCCTCTGTGGTAGCAAGATCCTTGACCTTCTTGATCAGTTCACGGGTGTCCCGCTCGGTGAGGAAGGTTGCGGAGCCCACCGCATCGCACAGGATCTTCAGCTCGTAATCCTCAAAGGCCTGATCGGTCATGTACCAGCCCTTGTTGTGGTCGGCACACTTGATAATGGAATATCCCGCATCCTCCAGACAGGCCAGATCCCGTCCAATGCTCTTGCGCTCGGCGCTAATGCCGTAGGCGGAGAGCTTCTCGGCGATTTGGGTGGAGTTGATAGGATGGAACTCATCGGTCTTGCGCATAATGTCAAGAATATACAGCAGCTTCAGCTTGTTCTTCTCGGCCATAGTCCGCACCTCTCAAATGTGTATTTATAGTATAGTTGTACCATATTCGGCCCATCCCCGCAACTGTCTGAACAGCCAAAAAATAAATTGAAATTTTTCAAAAAAAGGTGTTGACATTTCATGTTCCCCGTCGTATAATAACATTCGTTCCGAACGAACGGCACCAAATATGGAGAAGTCGCGTAGCCCGGTCGAGCGCGCACGATTGGAAATCGTGTATACCCCAAAAGGGTATCGAGGGTTCGAATCCCTCCTTCTCCGCCATCAAAACCCTGAAACCATCGCGGTTTCAGGGTTTTTCTTTTGCTTTGACCCTTATTTTGACCCTTATTGACCCTTTACAGAATAGACAGAGCAAAATGTGCGGGGAAACAAAGCCAATTTATCCGGACAGCTTTTGAATAAATGCTTCCATGCGGTCAGCGGATTGCTGCCGCATTTTTTGCGATACATGACCATACACATCCAGCGTGAAGCTAGCTGTGGCATGGCCCAAATTGGACTGCACGGTTTTGATGTCATCTCCACTTTCAATGGAAACAACGGCGAAACTGTGGCGCAAGTCATGAAATCTTCCTTCGGGCATCCCGATCTCTGTCATAATTTTCTTGAAATTTTTGTACACCGTGAAATGGCACAGATGTCTGCCCACTTCATTCGTGAACACTAAATCCCATGCATTATCCCACGCTTCCCCTGCCAGTCGCTGCATTTGCAGCTGCTGGCTTTTTTGCTTTCTGAACAATTCCATCACAGACAGCGCTGCCACAATCACGCGATTGCGGCTGTTTTTTGTGGTAGTCAGACAGTATGTACCGCCAACCTTTTTTGTTTTCTGCAGTTGCTTGTTGACATATATGGTATTGCGCTCAAAGTCGATACAATCCCATGTCAGCCCCAGCACTTCCCCTTCACGCAGACCGGTAAACAGCGTCACTTCATACACCAAGCCGTATTTCGTTCCCTCGATTGCCTGCAGGAATTTCATAATCTCATTCTTTTCCATTGGACGGATTTCTTTTCTGGGGGCTTTGGGCAAGTCACACAGTTCCGTCGGGTTGGAGCGAATCATCCCCAATTTGACCGCTTGATCCAATGCGCGATGCAGGATGCCATGTACATTCTTTACCGTTTTGGGTGATAGCGCTTTCTCGGTAAGCAGGCTATTGTAAAAACGCTGAATTTGAGGCGCTGCCAGTGTGGACAATCGAATATTGCCTAACGCAGGAATGATGTGATTGTAGCAGGTTCGCTTATAGGAGTCGTGGGTATACCTCTTCCCAGAATTATATACATATACCTCCAACCACGTCTCAAGCCACTCTGCCAGAGATTCCTTCGCAGGTTCCATATATGTGCCTGCATCGATCTCTGCCTGAATTGCAGTCTGTTTTTGCCGCACTTCTTTTTGTGTCTTTCCGTAAACAGATTTTTGTTTTTGTTTTCCCGTTTTGGGATCAATACCAACGGTAACGCGAGCTTCCCATCGACCATCTTCTCGCTTTCGAATCGAGCCGCCACCATTCGCATTTTTTCTATTGCTTTTCAAAATTACCTCGCTTTCCTCTGAAATTATGAAAACGGTCAGTCAGTCCGTTGTTTAGCTTTGTTTATCGCTGTCAAGCCAGATCACAAACTCTTCCAGCGACAGTTGTCCCGCAAGACACGCATCCCTTCTTTTGCGTGCTTCTTTCGACCATGCCTTAAATTCATCTCTTGTCATAAGACCATAGCGAATCCGCGCATTATGCGCTTTATAAGAGCGCTTATATTCGCGTATAGCAGGATTTCCCAATACTCGTTTATCGTAGAGACGAACAGAGCCCATCTCCTTGCAGGTTTTCTTTGAACCGTCAATTAGGCGGTCACAGAATTCTACCCGTGTGTTTCCCGTAATCCCAAAATACCTTCCGCAGAATTTGCAGGTTCTGAATCGTAGATTACGGCGAATGTATTCCGAAAGAACGAACTGAACAAACTGTTCCGCTTTTTCAGTGTCCACTACTTCAGCGTAGAAATCTTGAATATCGTTCCGAAATTCCTCATTCAATTTATCATCGTATTGGAAAAAACCGTTTGCACCTTTTGAAACGCGCCCGTATGTGACTTCACCATAGATCAAAGGCAAGTAATTATAAAAATCGGAGCTTTGCTTTTTACTCAGTTCAATGTGCTGATCAAGGTAGCGCTCAATCATGTTTTCCGGTTCTTCAGCATTGAAGAAGTGTTCTGCCAGATACAGGATTTTGGGCTGCAGCTCAGTATAGTATGCCATCTGTGCCTCAATCTCGGTAGTATCCAGTTCTTTTCCTTCTTCATAGAACAAACGCTGCCGCTGAATCGCCGCTGCCAATGGCGCAAAGATTGGACTGTTATGCAACAAAAAAATCGCCATATTAAATAAATGAAAAAATTGGTGCTTCACACGATTCCCTTTTCGAATTTCTTCCAATGCAGATTTCAACTGTTCGATATAAACAGGAAACAACTTCACATCGAAATACAGAAAATCCGTCAAAGCAGTACCAATGGGATACTCCTTGTGATACAGCGTAAACGGCACGCCTGGAGTATCTGTTTCGGTGCGCAATTCAAAGCATTCTGTTGTAGAATCCATATAACACGCTGCCCAAATTCGGCGATTGGGTGCAGGTAAATTCAAATGTGGATGCATAGACGGCCCTCCATAATAGACTGACTGTTACAAATTATTCATAAGCAGACTATTGACTTTCTGACAATCAGTATTTATACTACACGTATGGTGATAGACTTAGTAATTATTTTATATCACCAAAAGTCTATTATGTCAAGATAATTTTAAAGGAGGAACGCAATGAACAACATCTACGACAATTTGCCAACGGTTCTCAACGCAACACAGTTGGCAACCGCACTGGGGATTTCCCGCGCAGGGGCCTATCAGCTTCTCAACACAGAAAGTTTTCCCACCTTACGCATCGGGAAACGTTTGCTGGTACCAAAGGACAAGTTGATTGACTGGATCGAGAAAAATACAGGAGGTGACAATGGTAAGTGAAACACATAAAAAGTACTACATAACAAAAAAGAGCCTTTATCCTGGCAGATAAAGACTCTTACAGACAGAACAAACGACAGCTGCCGTGTGAACTATCCGGTGCAACGATATTATAACACAGCAGCTGTCAAATTCAATCAAAACCATATTTAGGAGGTAAGATTCATTTGACAGAACAATTAAATACTGCTTTCAGTTACTGGGCCGACGAAGATCTTTCCAACGAGCTCCCTGTGATCTCAATGCCGCAGCTCTATGCTTCGGTATATTTGACAAAGCCTCCACTTATCGAAGGCCTTCTATATCGAGATTCCTATATTTTCGCAGGTTCTCCCAAGCAGGGTAAATCCTTCCTCATGCTGCAGCTATGCTACCATGTCAGCATGGGTCTGCCCATTTGGGGTCATCCGGTTAATCAAGGAACAGTCCTGTATCTCGCGCTGGAGGATGATTATGCGCGACTGCAGCAGCGTCTGTTTACAATGTTCGCAGAAGAAGCATCCGAGCAGTTTTACATGGCTACCTGGGCAAAGAAGGTTGGTGAAGGATTGGAGGATCAGCTAATAGAGTTCGTAAAAGAACACCCCGAAACCTCCCTAATTGTAATTGACACTTTAAAATTGGTTCGTGCGCTCAGACCCAATCAGAACAACTACGACGACGATTACGAATTTGGCACTGCCATCACAAGACTGGTACGTCAATTAGGCGTCTGCATCATTGTAGTCCATCATACCACCAAAATGAAGTATAAGGATATATTTGATAACCTCTCCGGAACAAAAGGATTATACGGATCATTCGACGCTGCCATGGTATTGGAAAAGCCGGAGTCCCACTCCAAGAAAGCAAACCTGTATTTCCAGGGACGAGATCAAATTGAAACGATGCTTGAGTTGGAAAAGGACATGAAAACGCTGCAATGGTTGTTCCTAAGCGAAACTGCAGAGCTCTGGAAAAAGCCGCCCGATCCCGTACTGGATGCCATCTCCACCATTGTGTCTGTTGACGCGCCCTGTTGGAGTGGAACCGCAACCGATCTTGCCACAATGCTAAATATCGAACTGAAGCCAAATCAACTTTCTATTCGGCTGAATGTCAACGCGCAGCGACTGATTGATGAATATCAGATCCGCTATTCCAACACACGCAGTCACGCCGGAAGAAAGATCACCTTAGAGCTGATTCCGAATGAGGCGTGACGATGCGTGACGCACGTGTCGATGATTCCCCTATAGGTGTATGCACCGTCACCATCGACACGCACCGTCACGGAAAGTTTCGGCGGGGTTCAGGGTAGCCTTTACATAGGCTGGCCCTGACGGGGTGTTGTCCGCAGACAACGGGGCAGCGCCCCACTTCCCCCTTCGGAGAACCCTCTTTTATGTCAGATAGTTTTTGTATTTTCGAGAGTAAATATCCGTACTTCCATCGCAGTACAAAAGTTCATCTGCAGTGGAGTAGCAAGCATCGCCTTTGTGATACCACGTCGGCATAAGCTTAGGGATAATCCCTGAAACCCTTAAGCAAATCAAGATAAACCTAAACAAACGCATCTGAGCCAATTAAACGCCAATACAGCCAACATATAAACAGAAACGGCGTTGCTTAAAGAAGACAGAATAGAGGCTCAGGAGAGAGAAAAACAAACCAAAGAACAATCAGATAAACCTACTCCTGCAGCTGAATCCTCGGCCATAAAAAACACCCACTCTCGTGCTTGAGAGTGGGTGTTCTCTTACATTTTCTCAAGTCGGCTTTTTTCCCTTTTAGATTCAATCACATGACGAATCGCCATCACCGGACGATGGAACAACATCCGCGGTCCCGAAAAACGCATAACCTCTCGAATCTTCTCTCGCATATCCGGCTTATAGCAATGCACCTGACAATTGGAGCAAAAGGTCTTGGTCTCCATAAAGGGACATTTATCACTGCGCAGCCGTGCATAATCGTTCAGCTCCGCACATTCGGGACACAGGGTTCTCCCGCCGTGTTTTTTCCGACAATAGATTGAAATCATCAAAGTGACGGTTTCTTTTTCCTGCTCTCGTTTGGACGCAACATCCATCCTTATCCCCTCCCCTTTTCCGCAGTCAATCTCACGATGTTCATATGAAAAAACCACTGCACTTTATTTGAGGAGCGCAGTGGTTTTCAAACGCTTAACCGTAGGAATGCAGGCCGGGAAGCAAGGTGTTTACGCCCACAAAGGTGAACAGCACCACAGGCACTGCAATCACAACAAACCAAGCCATGACCTTACCGCTCATTTGTCTGCGCATACGCAAATGCAGGTAAATCGCATACAAAATCCAGGTAATCAGCGCCCAGGTTTCCTTAGGATCCCATGTCCAGAATGCAGACCATGCCTGTTCCGCCCAAATTGCACCGGACAAAATAACGATGGTCAGCAGCAAAAAGCCAAGTGCTACCAGACGATAGCACAGATAGTCAATCTGCCCCAAGCTCATGCTATCCCCCTTCTTTTCCATCAGCAGGTAACGAATGCCGCAGCAACCTGCCAGAACAAAGGATGCATAAGAGAACACAGCAGAACCGATGTGCAGACCGAACCAGGTGCTGCGCAGAGCAGGCATCAGTTCAGTGATTTCTCTGGGCTGCAGAGCAGCATAGGAAAGAACAAGAAATGCCATAGGAATGGCAGCTGCACGAATCCATTCAGCCTTAAAACGAGTCTGCAGAACAATCAGCATAATTGCAATGCCCCACGCAAAGGCTGTCGCAAATTCAAATTGATTGGACAGAGGCAAACGACCCGCAATGATACCACGGGCAACCAGATAAACCGTATTGCAAACAGCACCGATCAAAAACAAAATCCATGCCAACTTGGTAAGCGTTTCTTTTTTGAATACAATACCAAGAAATTCAAGAACACCCGCTGCAAAGTACAGCAGCAGTCCTGCGAAGAAAATCACATTTAAAACATTCAGCATTCGGTTTCCTCATTTCTATCTACAGAATTAAACATTGCTTCCAGCACCAGCTCCATTCCACGGGGCTTGGGACCTGCTACTGTATATCCGTCCTTTTGCACCGCAACAATGGCAGGGGTCTGGAAAAACGCGAACCACAGCCCAACGACCATCAGGCCAAAGGCTGCAAACAGCAAGGCATTGACAATACCAGGTGTCTGCTTAATGCGCAGACCGGGGTATTCCACCGGATCCTCAAAGGTAAAGTCCAATCCGCCAACGCTGACCGTTTCACCGGGGAACGCCATCACAGGTGTGTACACCCCGTCAGATGCCATTAAAATTTGATAAACAGGGTCAGGATAGGAGCCGGAGGTCTGGGTAATCAAGGTGAAGTTCCCGGCCTCATCTCGGATATAACCGGGATACAGTGCCTCAAACCATACGCCATTCACGCTATCAAGAGAAAGGAAGCACATTTCCGTCAGCAGGAAACAATCTTCTCCGCCATTTTCCGTATTGCGTACCGTCACAGCCCCCGCTGTGCCGTAGGTCTGCTGATAAACCTTATATCCACCGAAATTCAGAGGATAGTTTACGCTGATACGCTGCAAACCGCTGGAACTTCCGTTGGGAGAAATAATTTCAATCACACTGGCATAGTCCAGCTTCCCTTCCTCATTTTCAATGCTGAAGGATTCCACAGCGATCTTTGTACCGTCAGACATAGTCAGCGCTTCACCTGGCATACAGGTCTGGTCCATAATGACAGGCAGATACAGACCTGCGGCGCCAAACAGAATGGTCAGCAGAATTGCCAGATGTGTCAAAAAAGAACCGTACCACCCAAAATGATTCTTGGTATATACGGTTGTCTCATTGACGATGATTTTCCGAAAGCGTCTCTGCTCCAGATATCCGCGCAGCTGACCAACCTCTTCGCTATTCAGATGAACCTTTGTTCTCAAGTTTGCCGCACTGTAGGGTGCCAGCTTGGATGCCTTCGCCACACGGCGGACACGTACCAGAGAGCACAGAATCAGATTCAAGCTCAGCAGCACCAACAGTACAATAAAATACCAGCTGTCAAACACATCGTCCAATCCCAAACTAAGGATCAAACCGTGATGGTCGGGAAAGGCTTCCACATACCAGCCGGGCTGATTGCCCTGGTCAATCAAAGAACCTGCAAAGCTGCATATCAGAATAAGCGCAAGCAGAATCATACCGAACGTCATGGAACGCAAAAAATTCAATATTTTTTTCTGCATATTTTTCGCCTCATTTCAATAAATGAAAACGCCGTCCGTCAGGCTGGACGGACGGCGCTTAGGGAATTTTAATTATTTGAACATGCTCATAGCTTCGTTTGCCAGAGCTTCTGCCTTATCCAGACATTCTCTGGTCAAAGCAGAGTTGTGAGCACCTTCTGCATTTTCTACCATGACAAAGTCCCAGTAGAACTGTGCGTTACGGGCTGCCATGCGAATAGCATCCAGCTCAGCGTCGGTGTATTCACCGCTCCGGGAAGCGAGAACCAACTTTTCGGTCAAGCCTTCCAGCAGGTAGCCGATGGCATAGGTGCGGCGTTCACTTTCAGTCTGGATTTCACGAACTTCAGCAGTCAGATTGGTGTGACATTCCGCACAGGTATTTTCCATCAGTGCTTCGTTTTCCAGAGGGCTGATCCAGTTGTGGCTGATATAGGTGGTGCCGTCTTCAGCAACAGCTTCACCCATGTGGCAGTCAGCACAGGTGAATTCGCCTGCGTGTACGCTGCCTTCACCCAGATAGGTTTCAAATTCGGGGTGCTGTACCTTGATCTGGCGGACACCGCTGCGGGGGTTGACGTAGTCTGCAAAGACCTGACCGTCAACGATGGTACGGTTGAAGTAGTCCAGAATTGCATCGGGAGTCATGGTTGCCAGATTCTGGTAAGGCAGAGTTGTTGCCTTAGTAGCAGGATCAAAGTAGTATTCTACGTGGCACTGACCGCAAGACAGGTCTTCCGCAGCAACACTCATCAAATCCTCACCCATCGCATCGGACAGGTAGGTATGCGTAACAACCAGCTCATCGCCGGTGTTTGCATGACAGTTGTAGCAGCTGATAGGTTCATTGATTTCAGCAAGAACATCGTCAAACTTCAGCTGGTATGCTGCGTCGCCCATTTCATTAACCATTGCGGTGTAATCGGGGGTCTTACAAGTGAAGCAGTTTGCCAGTGCGTGGGGACGTCCGGTAGAGGTTACGTCTTCCACAGTGTAGGTATGACCGCGAGCACTGCCATAGAACTTGGAGAATGCCATGCCCTCATATACGACGGGGAGCATGGGATAATCCACAGTGTATTCATGAATTTCGGTATTATCATTGTTTTCCATGTAGGATGCGTAGATTTCAGGGTACTTGTCTGCCCAGTCTTCCGCAGTCATAACAGTGATACCGGAGCCGGTTTCTACGACCTGTACGGTGTGTACCTTCTCTTTTTCACCACCGATTGCATCCAGCAGTCCACCGGACTGGGAATCGGCTGTATCATTCTGACAAGCACAGAAGGACAGTGCCAACAGTGCAGTCAGGAACAACATCCAAAACTTTTTCATACATTATCCCTCCTGTGTCGTTTTAAACATGCCCATTGCCTGATTCAGCAGGGTTTCCGCCTTATCCAGGCAATCCTTGGTCAGAGCGGAGTTATGGGCACCTTCTGCGTTTTCAACGAATACGAAGTCCCAGTAGAACTGTGCATTACGTGCTACCATGCGAATAGCATCCAGTTCTTCTTCGGTATAGTTACCGCTTTCCACTGCCAGAGCCAGCTTTTCGGTCAGAGCTTCCAGCTCATAACCGATTGCTACGGTACGACGTTCTGCCCATTCCTGAATATCCGCAACTTCCTGTGCCAGATCGGTGTGACATTCCGCACAGGTGTCTTCAATCAGTGCCGCATTGTCCAGAGGACTGGTCCAGTTGTGGCTGATGTAGGTGGTGCCGTCTGCTGCAACGGCTTCACCCATATGGCAGTCAGCACAGGTGTAGGTACCTGCGTGATAGCTGCCGTCAGCCATGTAGGTTTCAAATTCGGGGTGCTGTACCTTGATCTGACGAACACCGGTTCTGGGGTTGACGTAGTCTGCAAATACTTCGCCGTTTACCATCATGGTATTGTAGTATGCCAGGATCGCATCGGGTTCCATGGTTTCCAGACTGGTGTAAGGCAGAGAGGTTGCCTTGGTAGTGGGATGGAAGTAATATTCCACGTGACACTGACCGCAAGACAGGTTCGCTGCGTCCACATCCTTCAGCTCTTCACCCAGAGCATCTGCTAGGTAGGTGTGGGTAACCACAAGCTCATCGCCGCTGTTTGCATGGCAGTTGTAGCAGCTGATGGGTTCATTGATTTCTGCAAGGGCATCTGCAAATGCCATCTGGTAAACAGAGTCGCCATGCTCATTGACCATTGCAGTGAAGTCGGGAGTCTTACAGGTAAAGCAGTTTGCCAACGCATGAGGACGTCCGGTAGAGGTTACGTCTTCCACGGTGTATGTATGTCCGCGGGCACTGCCGTAGAACTTGGAGAATGCCATACCTTCGTATACGACCTGAATCATGGGGTATACTTCAGTGTATTCATGTACTTCGGTATTCTCGTTGTTTGCCAGATAGGAAGCGTAAATATCGGGGTACTTGTCAGCCCAGTCTTCCGCAGTCAGAACCGTGATTCCGGTACCGGTCTTCACAACCTGTGCGGGGTTCTTGATTCCGGGAGCACCGGCAGAACCCATGGGTGCAATATCCACAGCCTTGCCTGCATCCAGATAAGGCTTTGCGATTTCCAGAGCAGCATTGACACAGTCTACAACTGCCTGAGAGCTGATGGTTGCACCTGCTACACCGTCGATATTATCACCGATGGTGAAGGGGTCGGAATAACCGACAAACTGGCTCCAGAAATAGGATTCCTCAATCATATCACCCAAGCCCTCGGTTTCCTTATGGCCTGCAGGATCGATGAGAACACCTGCAACTTCGCCGCTGTGACCGATACCGACCTGAACCTGTACGGGCCCGTTACGACCGGTTGCGGTGACGTAAACAACAACACCTGCATCGGAAGTAAACAGCTTATCCGCACCTGCGGGAGCCGTTTCTTCATTCTTAGTAGTTGAACCGGGCAGTGCACCGCCGAACTGCAGGTCGGGAGCACGGGTATCGGCAACAGGAGGCTTGATCAGATCCTGAATGTAGTAGCCCGCTTTATTGACACCGCTGGTGACCGCACCGGATGTGGTAGATGCACCTGTGATGGTATCAACATTGTTGCCCAGCTGGGTAGGAATCGTCAAACCGGCAAACTGTGCGGTAAATTCGGGTTCCTTTGCTTTTGCACCCAGACCGGGAGTTTCAGCAAAGCCGCTGCCGCCAACAGTGATACCGGTAATTTGGCAGTCCAAATCCATACCAACATGGATTTCCAGAGGACCACCGAAACCTGTGACGGTGACCTGTGCTACATAGCCGATATGCTCGCCATTCGCAAGGGCTTTATAGCAGCTGTCAACACCACTATCTTCGGGCAATTCCAGTTCCTCAAAAGAATCTGCCGCAGCAAAACTTTCCTGTCTGGCAGCGTTTGCAGCATCCAAGGCTCGCTGTTCAATGGGACCGGAAGTCCACAAATTGACGGCACCCAGAACCGCAGAGACAACGATACAAACGATTGCCAGAATCATCCACGAGATAATCAGATTTCTCTTCAAGGCATCAATCGGTACGATTGGTGCCTTTTCTATACCCTTTTTTGCTTCTTTACCGCAGTTTTCCGAACTTTTTGAAGTCGTGAAAATCCATCGAATCCAACAAACCGCTTGCTGTAAGTAGCAAAAAAGCAGCAAGTAAGGAGCAATTTTCTCTTTTCAATTTAAGAACCTGTATACAGGGGATGCTTCCGCAAGGAGGGATCCCCTGCTTTTTTATACTGTTTCATCAATTTTGATTCCATTATATTTTATTGATTGCCTCTACCAGCGAGGTAATATCCAAATGGGTATATACTCGCTCTGTCAGCGTCATCGCACCGGAATGTCCAACGATCTTTTTGATCATTGTCTGATCCACATGTGCTTCGGTCAGCATAGAAATGCAGGTATGTCGGGTGCAGTGTGGCGTCTGAGTATAGCCAAGCTGTTCCATCAGCGGCACAAAATAACTATCGTAGTAATTCCGATAGTCAAAATGCCTCTGATCGGGTGTATGTAACAGATACTCACATTCCGAGCCCTCATACCATGATTTGTAAAACGGCAGAACTTTATCAGCTATCGGAACCTTTCGAATGCCATTTTCTGTTTTACTGGCTATCACATCGAAATACTGTTCTTCAAGATGTACGTGATCCTTTTTCAAATCAAGGAATTCAGAGATTCTGCATCCGTTATAAATCAGCATCAATACGATCTGATAATAAGGATCTGCCGACAACTCCCAAAGGCACTGAACCTGCTCTTTGGTGAATTTATCCCGATCACGCTTGTTCGGATTCTTCTCCTTGTAACGCAGAATATCTACATACTCGGAATAGTCCTTGCTGCAGATATCATGCTTCATTGCGTAATCATATAACTGACCGAACAGAACCTTTAACTTTTTCAAGGTTGGATAATTCTTGCCGCAGGTATCTACAACCATCTGTAAATCCTTCAGTTTAATATCCTTGAACACCTTATTATAGAGTGATCCACAGACCTTGTAGGATGCTTCGTAACCGTTGACATTAGACTTGGATATGGTAGGATACTTCTCCTTCGACCATCGCTCATAGACCTCCTGAAAGGTTATTTTGCTTGCTTTCAAATCATACGGAGCATTATTGTATTCTGCCAACATCTGCAGCCCTTCTGATCTGGTAGCTGCATAGCCAATCGTGATTTGTTCCTGCACCACTTTGTCACGTTCTTCATCATAGTGCCAACCGACAGTTTTCATTACAATATAGGGTTTTCTTCGTTTTCCGGACATTTTCTTTACAGTGCCATATCCGTTAGGTAATTTCAAATAGTATCATACTTCCTTTCTGCCAGCGATTTCGATTGTAAGCATACACATCCAAATCCCTATTATTCTTGACTACCTTCATCATTATCTTTTTTGATTTGTTCTGTTAAGCGTCGGTCAGCTTCCATAATTCGCTGAATTCTTTCTGTAGTTGAAAGAACCTCCACTTCCTTATCTGTCAATTTTGCATCAGAATAGTAGACCAATTCTCTTTCGACCCAGTCTTCCATAGTTTTGGGATCATGCCAATAAGTTTCTACGGCTTCCCGTTCTTTTGCAAAATTCTCTAACAGCATACACAAAGAATTATTATGCATCGCACCGCTGTTGTTTCCATCAAACCGAATTGAGCACGACCATTCATCATGGTGCGGTGGTCTTTTCACATCGATCTCGAATCGCAGTTCAGCTTTTTTGCTCAACTGATATAGAACCGTAAGAACATCAGAAATACTGTTCAATTCAATATTAGGGCGCTGATATCCTATCAAATCTGCCGGAGAGATTTTTACGGTCTTGGCAATTTCATTTACCATAGCTATAGACGGTACAACCTCACCACTCTCGTATTTTTGAACAGAACGTAATGTTTTTCCAATTGCATTAGCTAATTCAGTCTGACTCATTTTTGCAGCTTTGCGCGCTTCTTTAATTCTTTTTCCAATTTCAACCGAATCACGTTGCATTTGAATCACCTCAAATGTATTGTATCACGTCGTTTTACGAAGCGCAAGGGTGTTTTGCGAATTATTGTTTCGTATTTAGTGTTGACAAGTAGGAATCAAAAGCATATAATCAAATTACGAAATAATATTTCGTAATTTGATTATATGGAGGTGAAATCATGGATAACAAGCTGTATGTTGATCTGCCATCCTTTACCGGACGCAATGTTCCCATTACCGAAATCGCAAAAGCAATGCACAAAGACGCTCAGTATGTACGAGTTGGTCTGCAGACCGGTATCCTAAAGTTCGGATATGCACTGAAACTGGACAATTCTACCGAGTTCAGCTACTACTGCCCTGACAGAAAGGTATGGGAAGAAATCGGTTACTTCTGTCCCGAGGCTACATAACAAAAAAGAGCCTTTATCCTGGCAGATAAAGACTCTTGCAGACAGAACAAACGACAGCCGCCGTGTGAACTATCCAACGCAACGATATTATAACACAGCGGCTGTCAAATTCAATCAAAACCGTATCTAGGAGGTAAGATTCATTTGACAGAACAATTAAATACTACTCTCAGTGGCTGGACAGACGAAGATCTTTCCAACGAGCTTCCTGTGATCTCAATGCCACAGCTTTATGCCTCGGTATATTTGACAAAGCCACCGCTTATCGAAGGACTGCTATATCGAGATTCCTACATTTTCGCAGGCTCTCCCAAGCAGGGTAAATCCTTCCTCATGCTGCAACTTTGCTATCATGTCAGCATGGGTCTGCCCCTTTGGGGACATCCGGTTAACCAAGGAACAGTCCTGTATCTCGCGCTGGAGGATGATTACGCAAGACTGCAGCAACGTCTGTTTACGATGTTCGCAGAAGAAGCATCCGAGCAGTTTTATATGGCTACCTGGGCAAAAAAGGTTGGCGAAGGATTGGAGGAACAGTTAACAGAGTTCGTAAAAGAACATCCGGAAACTTCTCTCATTGTAATCGACACTTTGAAGCTGGTTCGTGCGCTCAGACCCAATCAGAACAGCTACGATGACGACTACGAATTCGGCACTGCCATCACAAGACTGGTACGCCAATTAGGCGTCTGCATCATTGTAGTCCATCATACCACCAAAATGAAGTATAAGGATATATTTGATAATCTCTCCGGAACAAAGGGATTATACGGATCATTCGACGCAGCCATGGTATTGGAAAAGCCGGAATCCCACTCCAAAAAAGCAAACCTGTATTTCCAGGGGCGAGATCAGATTGAAACCATGCTTGAACTGGAGAAAGATATGAAAACGTTGAAATGGCTTTTCTTAAGCGAAACCGCAGAGCTCTGGAAAAAGCCGCCCGATCCAGTACTGGATGCCATCTCCACCATTGTGTCTGTTGACGC
>JAFQDR010000008.1 GCA_017415945.1 Oscillospiraceae bacterium | reverse complement strand
AGGGTGGCGGTGAAGTTGTTTAATGCAAGGTTTGTGCCGTAGGATTTGGAAATGCCCGATATCGTTAATGTCATTTTGATACCTCCGTTACTCATACACTTTCTCAATAGTCAGTTTACCGTCCGCAAACCCAATCAGACAGCTGTATCCGAAATTGTCGTCTTCATACTTTTTTCTGCCGTTCATCACCCCTGCACGAATCGCAGTATCGGTTGCGTAGCTAATCGTGATCGTATCCTCGGGATCAAAATCATCCGACGGAACATACTCCGTGACGCTGTAATCGTCGGGATCAATATGGCAGAGCTTTGTGGTAGCTTCGACATAATAATCATACGGAGCAGTTTCTCCGCCCGGTGCGCCCGTGGGCATTTCTTTTGTGCCGACGTAAACGGGGTCAGCCTGCTCCGGGTACCAGATGCCACCGCCGAAGGTGTAGTCAGACTTGCCCTCGCAGATTTTGGTGAAAGTGCCGTTTTCTTTTACATACAGCGCATCAGAGGCAGTGAGCCATGTTTTGCCCGAATAGACCGTGACTTCAAAATGCTTGCCCATAGCTTCCGGCAGGACATTTTCCGTTACGTCTTTCGTTTCGGGATTCATGATGTCAAGCTGTGTGACACCATTATCGTCGTGCGTGACAAGATAATAATTTTCTCCGTCCACGAAAAATGCAGTTCCGATGGGAAGTCCCCCGTCAAGCACTGCTTCTGCCTTGCCGCCATCGGTCGGTATCCGCATAAACCGCGAGGACTGCACATCCGAGGAAACGTGTTCTTCCATCGGGTCGTACTTTTCGTTGTAGTACCCCTGCTGGAAATACAGATATCCGTCCGTATACTGCATGAAAACGGACGAATTGCCTGTGGCATCGTAGGTGTGGAGCAGCTTGAATTCCGAGCCGTCGGGATTGACCGAGAAAATCTGACGGTACATGATGCCGCCCTGATCTGTCAGAAGCGGATTGAGTGTGTTCAAGTAGAGTCTCTGTCCGTCCGTAACCACCGTTTTTTGCCACAGATTGGTCGAGGACGGACAAAGGCTGTCGGTGCTGTCGTGACTACACAGCGGGTCGCGGCAGAGTCCTTCCATCGGCGCGTCCCACGCGGGATTCCACAGTTCGATATCCATACCGGCGAAATTGTGGTAATGGGTACTGCCGAGGAGACAGCCTTCTTCGGTGTTGTAGTAGTCGAGAGTTTCCGATTTGGAACATCCGCAAAGCAGGAGTGCGGTTATCAAAATACAAAATAATCGTTTCATTCTGCTATCTCTCTTTCGCTTTTGATCGCTTCGTGTACCGAAACCGTTCCGTTTTCTTCCGGCTTCAGATTCACATATTCAAAGGTAAACGACAGCTTACTGTAGTCATTGACCGCCGCGATGATGTAGCCGTTTGCAATGCCATAAGGTTCGATTTTGAGGTTTTTGCTGTCGGTGCGGTATACCGTTTTCTCACCTGTCGCAAGATCGTGATAGACAAGCTCACCCGTCCATGTGCGGATGAAGTCATAAAATGACTGGCCTTTTCCGTCGTAGCTTTCCTTGGAACCGATCAACTCAAATTCTTCAATCGGAAGCATCGGTGTATACCACACACCGCCTGAATCCCACACAAGCTGGTCGATATCAGAAATCACAGTTTCAAACGCGGTGCCGTTCCACTTCCACAACCCTTTGCGTGCAAAGTTAAAGCGGGAATTGATCTGATATTCGTGATACTCGGCGATGCCGTACAGATACACATTACCGTCGTGCAGGATAAGTCCGTATGTTTCCGGCATGGGTAGCGGAATATCCGTCTGTGTTCCATCTTTACGACTGATGACAGAAAACAGTCCGTTGTCGGTGATGTAGTAGTTTTCCGCATCGGCATAGATCTCGGCATACGCGCTCACTTCCATATCAAGAAACACTTCGGGTTCACCGCCCTTGCAGGAAATGCGCATGGGTACACCGTAGGAATCCCCCTCGGTGTCGGCAGGATCGCGGTACATTCCCTCCACAAAGTAGATGTACTTTCCGTCGGTGGAAATGTTCGTGACAAGTCCGTTGCACATAGAGAACTCACACAGCATTTCGCGTCCGCTGCCGTCGATATTCAGCGCGGTGATTGTCGCTGTTCCGTAGCTGTGTGTTTTGAGATACAGCCGCTCGCCGTCGGTCACAACGGAGCAGGCACCCGACATTTCCGCGCAAAATTCCTCCTTGGAATGAGTGCAGAGCGGGTCAAAGCAGAGCGACATACCCTCGGGCGTGCTGTTTGAAAAGCGGCGGAGATTGGCTGCCCAGTCCATATATACAATGTTGTCGATCTGACAGTATGTAGGGGTATTCAGCGCGTTTTCGGGAACGGTGTAGGTGTCAGCGCACCCGCATAGCAGCAGGAGCGCGGTTATCACAGCACAAATTAATCTTTTCATATCATCCATCCTTTCCAAATCACTTCACAAACATCCGCTTCGCGGGCATCATCATCGCCGATACCGCCGCGATTGCCACCGCAAGCCACAGCGTCAGCATCGCGTAGCCGTTACCGAACAGTGCCATTTCTGCCGAGCGCAGGAACAGCGGCGTACCTGCCATCAGATTGAGGAAATTCACGTGTTCCGCCGCCGCAAGTCCGAAGTAGGCGCAGAGTGCGGGCAGAAGTGTGAGAATCACCGCCGTGCCGAGGACGGGAATGTATCGTGCCAAGAGTTCCGACAGTGCGCAGACCAGCATCGCCATCAGCAAAGCACCCGCCACACGCATGACGAAGAACACTGCGAAATACTGTGCCACCGTGATGGAACCTGTCACATCCGCGAACATCTGCATGGATACCAGCGGTGCGTTCATTGCCGGGAGGTCGTAGCCCATCGTAATGACCGTGGCATCCACCAGTCCCGTGAGCAGTGCCAGAACCACCGCGATCATGCCGGAGGAGATCAGCTTTGCGTAGAACGTCTTGTGCCGTCCGTTTTTGGTGGAGCGAAGCAGCTGTGCAAAGCCGCCGGAGGAGGATTTCGACACGTATTCCGCCGCGAAAGAGCCGGTCAGGAGCAGCAGAATCGCCGCGTAGAGGAACAGGTCAGCGTCCTCCGCGTACATCTTCTGCCAGCCGGTGTCGTAGATGAACCAGCCGCGCACACCGGTTTCGGCTTCTTTTCGAGCGAGATAATCCGCGTGCTTTTCGATGACGGACAGCAGTTCCGAGCGGGAGTAGGCGTAGTTGTAGTCGGAGAGGTAGTCGCGGTATTCGTCGAACGTGATTTCCCCGTTGACGTACGCCTGCTGCATCATGTTCTGCTTCGACAGCGTTTCGCTGATCATGGCGCGTTCTTCGGCGAGGTAGGCGAGCTTTTCTTCGGTCACCTCACCCTCGAGCGTGGTCATGTACTCCTTGTAAACCGCATCGGCGTAGGAGTTGGCGGGCATATTGGAATCGTAGGAATACCACGTTTTCACACAGAGAATCAGCGCGACGATCACGATGAAACGCGAGGAAATCAGGGTTTTGAAGACCTCGGCAAGAATGAGCGAATGGCTGTAGGTGCGTGCTTTGTGTGCTTTTTCGCGCTTGACAAACTTGAATTTATGCCGGATCGCCGCCGCTTTAGTCATGCACCACGCAAGCGCGCTGTCGATCCAGCCCACTCTGATTCCGGCAGAGCCTTTGACGTAGAGCATCACGGTCACAGCCGCACAGCCGATGATCAGAAGCGAGAAGATTACCGCCATGCTCGGCACGAATCCCGCGACTGCGCCGAAGAAATTCATCGCGCGATAGCGCACGAACAGCGGATTTGACGCGGCTGTGGCAACGAGATTGAGGTTCTTGAAAACAGAATTTGCGTCAATGTAGGACAGCGTATAGAGCAGGAAATTCAGTCCGAACAGACCGAGTCCCGCGAAATAAATGAGAATGTAATTGTAGAACACCACGGAAAGCGCGGTGATGATCATCGAAAACACCGCAAAGGTCAGCAGCTTTGTGCCGAGGGTGACAGCGAAATACTGCCCGATAGTGATCTGATACGGCGAGAGGGTGAAGGTAGAATGCGCCTGAATCACGTTGTGCGGGGACGAGAATCCGATCCGCAGTCCGTAGACGGCAAACGAGGACAGCGTGAACATCAGCGTAAAGATCACGGTTAAGAGAAGCATTGTGAGAATCTTTGCAATCGCCGTTTTTGCCCGTCCGTTCTTCGCAGTACGCATGATCGGGAGGAATCCGCTTTGCTTTTCCTGCGCGAAGATGATACTGCCGAGCATGATGAGCATGACGAAAATGAAGATATTCACCGTGTCATAGCGAAAATATTCGTCCCAGCCGCGGGTGTATTCCACACCGATTTCCACGCTGTCGCGCATGAGTTCATAGAGTTCGATCACGCGGAGCTGATAGCGGTATGTGAAGGAATCCTCGGTGATGCCCATGTCGGCAAACGCATCGAGGTTCGCCCATGCGCGGTCGATGACTTTTTCCAGTACATCGGGATATTCCCGGGCGGCGTTAATGGTGCTGTAGAGCTTGCCAAACAGCGCACGGTCGGGGTAATTTTCGTCGGTGGAATAGAGATTCGGCATCTGTTCCGTCTGGAATTCGTAGTTGCCCAGCCGCATTGCCTCCCGGAACAGTTCTTCCTGCTCGGCGGCAAACGCCTGCATTTCGGCGTAGTATGCGTCAAGCTCGTCGGGATTTTCGAAGTATTCCTCAAAGAATTCCGAGATCATCTGCGTCGGCTCCTGTGCCGCCATCGTCCGGTCAGCGGTGTACCATGCGATTGCGGTGTTGAGCATCAGCAGGACAAAGAGGAACACCCACAGGTACTTCACGCCGAAGAGTTTTTTCAGCTCATAGCCCACAAAACGGCGGTCTTTCTTTGCTTTCACGGCTACAGGTTCGTCAAGCAGAGCGAGCCACCTGTCGTCCATGTAACCGATGCCTTCATACAGTTTTTCAGCAGTCATACTGCGTCCATCATTCTGTTTCATACCCGGATGCCCTCCTTTTCGAGATGTTTTCTGAGCTTCTTCCGCATTTTGGCGAGAATTTTCGATACCTGGTTTTCCCTCAGTCCCATTGATGCGGCGATGTCCTTCACCGGCTGGGAGCAGTTGTATCGCCGAACAAAAATCACGGCTTCATGCTTCGGGAGCGTTTCCATGAAGATGTCGATGATATGTCCGATCTCCGTCGGCTCCATGTCGGGGATGGATTCTGTGATACATTCGTCCAGCTCCACGAGGATCGCCGAACGCTTCTGGCGGGATTTTGCCTTGACAAGATTGAGTGCGTAATTTTTGCAGATTCTGAGCGCGTATGCACGGAGCGAATCCGGTCTCTCCGGCGGGATGGAGTTCCACAGGGAGAGGGTGGTGTCGGCGAAGCATTCCTCGGCGTCAGAAGCGTTGCCCGTGATTTCGTTTGCCGCGCAGATACACAGACGCTTGTAGGACTGCGTGAATTCTGTTATAGCACGCTCGTCTCGGTTCCAGAATAAGGTTATGATCTTGCTGTCATCCATGTGTGCGCTCCTTTCTGTTATGTATTTTCATGGTAATACTCTCCGTTTTTGTCAGGTCGATGCATCGATGTAAGCTGCGGTAGTTCCGTTTTCCGTATCATACACAATCCGTCCGTTTTCCTTTTCATACTGATACCAGATTCCGCGGTCGGTGGCTTCTTCCACATAATTTTCATAATCCGTGTTATGGTAGCCGATGACAATATACTGTCCCACGCTGTCAATTTCCACGCCGTTCAGCACATATTCGGGCATTTCAAACGCGATGGATTCTTCACCTGTGTAAACATTCGTCCGATACAGAATTCCGCCGGACAGATTATACTTGTCTTCGTTGTGATTCAGATCATATCCCATCTTCGGCGGATCATCCACATAACGGGAGTAGTAAATGTAATCTCCTGCCGCCGCGATATAGGAGGACGGGAAGTTGTTGACGATCACGGAATCCTCGCCCGTTTCCATGTCGTACATCCAAACCGTCATCCGATCCCAATCGTATGTACCGTCATCCGACTGCATGGCGGTGACATACAGCAGCTTGCCGTTATCCAGAAGATCGTCGAAGGCTATGCTAATGCGCTTGTCGTGGAGAATTGTTTCCTTGACATTTCCGTTTGCGTCGGTCAGATGAATCCCGTAGGAAACGCCGGTATAATCAAGCTCCTGCGTGTAGGCAAGATACTGCTTTTTGTACACTGCGAAAGGCTGGCGGTAATCGTTTGTCAGAACCTCAACTTCTCCGCTGTCTAAATTCACACGAAGCTGAAACGCAGGCTTTTGATCTGCTGCACGGACGGAATAACGGAAATAACCGTTAATAAAGCCGAATGACTGTCCGTTATCGATATTGACAGTATCGGGAATTTCTTTCCTCAGTTCTTCCATGGAAGTCAGTCGGCTGACCTTTGCACTGTCCATATCGTACCGCATGACGGCAAATTCGTCAAGCTTTCCGAAAACGGTCATGGACAGAAACCAGATTGATCCGTTATAATAATGCGGTTCCCATGTGATGTAATACCCCGCAAAGGGACATCCCGCCTTTTCCGTATGCGCGCACAGCGGATCGGTACAGAGCGGTGTTGTTGTGCCTTTTGCCGGATTAAACAGCGCGGGAACGGATATGCCGTCCACTTTCATGTCGGTGAGCAGAAATGTGTCAAAAAATGCATCGTGGGATTTCTCAGTTTTACTGCATGCGGTGCAGACAAGCAGAACAGTTATTACAAAAAGCAGGCAAATTTTCTTCATTAGGAATCAATCCTTTCCATAAGCGATCTTAGTTAAGATAACCTCTTACTTATACTGACAACATTTTCTTCAGAATCTGCCACTGCCAACTGTAAATGTCAATTAAAATTTGATTAAAAACAACACAGCCCCCCACACCCAATCGGATCTGCGCTGATCCAAAACAAAAAACATTGTTGCATGTTAAGAGCGAGACAATAATTATATCACATATATCCCAATAAAAAATAGTGTGATCTGTCAGAGATTACACCTTTTTCACTTATTTCATTTTTCATCACAACAAGCAGTTGATTCTGTTCAGCGACATATTTTATTACCGTACCTTGAAATTGGTTCACATACTTCTTCTTTCTCTTCAAACATAATTTCATGATCTCACGGTACCGGTAGAAAATGCTCCCCACTTCGGATGATCTCTATCGGAATCCATTCCGTGAAAGGCAGTCCAGGCGATTCCTTCGCGCCGGTGTTTACAGCGAATACATAAATTAGGATCAATACTTTCACGATCCGGTTCATAACAGTGACTCATAATACACTCCGTTTCATTTGCTTCCAGTATTGTACCACATTTCATGGATTTTTCCGCCAATTCATGCAAAAAAAGCTCTCATTCCATTTTGAACGAGAGCTTTCGAACTATTATACAGTGACAAAAGTTACTTCTTGTTTCAGGCTTTCTTCTGCCACAATTACTTGGAACATAGCCGGTGTAAACCAATGGGACCATTCCTCAACAGTGAGGGCATTTCCATGTATGATCACTGCCGGATTTCCATACAGCGACAACTGAATATACACCATATGTACGCACTTCAGATCAATATCCGTTGCGACTGCACACATCTTTTCGGTATAATCATACTTGGGCTTTTTCATTACACCTGCAAAACCGAGCAGCATTTGTTTTTCTTTCCATTACAGTACCTCTCTTTCGTTTTTGTCCCTAAATCTCGCATATCTCCGAGCATTCAGCGACATCTCCATATCCTTCACCTCCTCCAGAATCACATACGCCTTCTCAAGCATCTCCAAATCAAAATACCCGAAATGGCATTCCTCAACCGGAATTTTCAGCCGTTTGGCAAGCCAATGATACAAAGCTTTTCTGTACCTGCGTGATTCTGCACCTTTATTCTTTCAATGTATGTCAAACAAATCATGACACTGTATTTTGGCTTTCCACATTTTTTAATCTGCCAGAATTCCAAGTGCGTCCTCCGGATGCGGTACATGGGTACCAACAAACGCTCCACAGTTGATGTTTCATATTCTTGGAAACAATGTATTATATAAAGTGTTCCTTGCCTGTACTATTAAACTGCCTATTGGACATACAGCATAAAAACGGTATAATAAGATCATAATGGTACGTTTAAATCAAATATGAAAGAGGAATACATACATGACAGTTGGTGAAAACATCAAAAAACTGCGGCGTGAACGCAACATTACTCAGGAAGCCCTTGCTGAATATCTCAGAATATCCTCGCAGGCGGTCAGTCAGTGGGAATGCGGCAAAACACCCCCGAATATTGCCCAGATTCCGCTTCTGGCATATATATTTGGTGTCAGCGCAGATGCTATTTCAAGAATTGATATTGATGCACTTATTTTTCATAAAAATAAGCGAACCAAATTCGTTGTCACTGGTACTTATATATAAGAAGGCTATAGTACGCAAAGATAAGTCACCGCAAATATGAAATATTCCATGAAAATCATAAGGAAATAGGAGAGATTATGAAAAAATATTGCGAGAAGGTCAATTTATTTATAAAATCAGTGATTTTTTCCGGCAGGCTTTTATTTACATCGAGTGGATGGAGATTAGCAGCATATTTTATCTGCAGCTTGGTTACAGCCAGCTTAAACATCATGAATGTATATCTGATGAAGGTAATCATTGATATTTTGAGTGGATCGGGGGAAAGATGGCAAAATCTTTCTGCCGTTATTTTAGCATATGCAGGTATATTTATCCTTCTTTTCTTCATCAATGCGTTAAGTCAAATCATATATAATTCTATAAAAGAAAAAGCCTTCATGAATTTTAATATAACGATATTAAATAAAATGAAACATATCCCTATCGAATTCCTTGACTCATCAAGCGGAAAAGATTTCTTAATGTATGCGCGCTGTGCAAATGAAAATGCTGTATATATCTTTTTTAATATTATAAATATTGTAACCGGTCTTTATACATTTATCGTTGCGGTTTCTATTATAGCTGAATTTAGCTGGCTGTTTGCTTTGATATTGATTTTTATGGTAATCCCGGGAATTATATTAAGTAACATTGTTAAAAAGAGACGTTATCAATATCAATTTAATTCAGCATACAGCAATAGAAAATTATCTTATTACTATGCAATGCTTACCGGAGACTGGGCATCAAAAGATATTCGTGTTTATAATCTTTCCGCTCCGATAAAACAGAGATACGAAGAAGAACGGCAAAGCTATGAGAAGGGTATTAAAAGGCTGGATGTTAATAAGTTTTTGTTTTCGATTGTTTCTGTACTGATAGAACAGGGCGGAGTCATTTTGTTTACCGTCTACCTATTATATAAGGCTTTTTATTCCCAGATCACAGTAGGTGATGTAACTATGTACATCGGATACAGTGTATCCATGCGTGCGGCTTTTTCGGGCATCATTTCTACCATAGCAAGTGGGTTTCAGGATGCAGAGTTAGTGATGGATTCCTATTTTAAACTGATGGAGATGGAGTGTAGGAGTGAACCCACAAGTGTTTCAAAAAGAAAATTAGAAACATTTGAATCTCTGGAATTTGAGAATGTTTATTTCAAATATCCAAATACGGAGAACTATATACTTCAGGGAGCATCTTTCAGAATCAACAAAGGTGATAAATTATCAATTGTGGGAATCAACGGTGCCGGTAAATCTACGATCATAAAGTTGATGTTGGGATTGTATGAGATCGAATCGGGCGATATTCTAATCAACGGCTATTCGATGAACGATTATGATATACAGGATATAAGAAACATGTTTTCTGTATTGTTCCAGAATTTTGTGAAGTATCCGCTTACATTCCGTGAGAATATTGGTTTGTCTGACTATAAAAGAATGGATAATGATGAGGAACTTTACCGTTGCATGGAACGTGGCGGAATTACGGAAGATATCATAGCCAAATTGCATCAGGGAGTAGAATCAAATATGATGCGGGAGTTTGATGATGATGGTGTGGAATTATCGAAAGGACAATGGCAGAAAATTGCTATTTCGCGGACGTATTTTAAAAAAGCTGATGTAATTGTTTTTGATGAACCTTCCTCTGCCTTAGATGCAGAAGCTGAAGACAGGGTCTTTGAGAATTTTGAGGATATTTCAAAAGATAAAACCGGTATTATGATCTCACACCGCATATCCAGTTCAAAAATAGCAAATAAAGTTATTGTTTTGGATGGCGGTAAGATCGTCGAGAAGGGAACTCATGAAGAATTATTACAAGCAGAAGGATTGTATGCAAAATTATATAATCTGCAAAAACAAAAATATACAGTGGAGACCTAATATATGAAAAGGATATGGTTGTCTATCAGAAATTTGGCTGATAATATATGTTTCGGCATGAAAATTACCCTGAAGTCCTCAGCCAAATATTTTATTATTAAGTGTATTATTTTGTTGTGTACAGCAATTACTCCGATTGTATCCAGTTGGCTGTGGAAAGAGGTGTTAAATGGTTTAACTTATAAAACTCTTCCGGTTGAACGATGGATTTGTTATGTAGGCATATACATTTCTATTGAACTTGGACTGAAATTATTGGCTCATGGGAATACATATATTGAAAGCCGGTATAAAGAGAAAATTAATAGATATGTTCGGGATATTATTATAGACAAGACTTCGCAAATGGAGCTTGCCTGCTATGATTCTGCTGTAATCCGTGATAAGGTATACCGTGCAGAGGGGAATTTCCGAGCGATGGCCGATAATACATGGGTGGTATTTAATACGGTGTCAAAGATCATCAATATCGGCATAGCTTTTTTAGTAGTGTGTTCTTTTAAATGGTGGATCGCTGTTATTACGTTGATTCTATTAGTTCCTACAGTAGTTTATAACAGAAGATATGCGAATCAGGCATTAGAACGTGAGCGTGAACAGGTGCGTGATAACCGTAAGATGGATTATTGTTCCGATATCTTTTTTGAGAATGACGAGCAATTTGAAATCAAGGTGAATAACACAGGGGATTATTTTATCTCAAAATATAAGCAGTTATTTGGAGAGTTATTTGAAGAAGAGAGAGCGTATCTGATGAAAAATATGCAAGAAGTTCATGCCTCTATTATGAAGACTACAGCAGCCATCAGAAAATACTATGAGAAATACCTAAATTTCGATGTAGTAGAAGAATATATTGATGTACATGGTGGAACGAAAGGTCTTTGTGAATATTTGAACTCATTGACAGAAGAATAAGAAAAAGCATTTTGGAGGAGTATTTTACACATATTCCTCCAAATACAGTGGAAGAATATAACAATCGAAGAGGTGACAAATTTGAGTGATAACGAAAAACCTTCTTTATGGGTGCGTTGTCCGAACTGCGGGGGAAAACAAGGACAAAAGTATATGAGGATACCATAGGCATAAAATTCCACTATACGGTTCGAAATGAAAACAGAATCCAAATTAATTTATCTTCCCTCAAGAAAAGCCCTTATTCTATGTTTCGGAATAAGGGCTTTGAGCATATGCGGATTAACCTTGTAATTTTGAAATTTCTTCTTTATCTCTAAACCTCGTACGTCCCCGAGCATTCAGCGACATCTCCATATCCTTCACCTCCTCCAGAATCACATATGCCTTCTCAAGCACCTCCAGATCAAAATACCCGAAATGGCATTCCTCAACCGGAATTTTCAGCCGTTTGGCCAGCCAATGATACAAAGCATTTCTGTACCTGCGTGATTCTGTCCCCTTATCCTTCCAGTGTAAGTCAAACAAATCATGACACCGGATCTTTGCTTTCCGCATTTTTTCATCTGCCAGAATTCCAAGTGCTTCCTCCGGATGCGGTACATGGGTACCGACAAAGGCACCGCAGGAAGTACAGAGATAACAATATCCGCTGCCGTATTGTCTTCCGTATAGGACTGCATTGGAAGTATATACTACCTTTCCGCCGCACAGATTACATTTCATGGGTCTTAAATCGATCATGTTTTCATCCTTTCCGTCAGATATGGTAATCCACACCGACAAGCACGGTTTCGTTGTCCAGTTCATCAATATACCGTTCCATACGGCTTTCCCAGTCCAGATCGGTATCCTCTTCAATCACAGTATCCTCGCTGCACATCCAGATATCTGCATCAACGATATCATGAACACCGAAGGGGTATTTTCTGCTTTCCTGATAACCATACATTCGGATGTAGTCCTCAAGCGTCTGATCCTTCCGATAGACCATCGTACCGAAAATCCGGATACCGTCTTCGGTAATACAGCCGCAGACATCCTCCGGAACCTGTCCGCTGCGGAATATCTCTTCGTATTTCCGGTATTCATCGGCGGTACGCTGATTCTTCCATTCCCGCATGACCTGCCACTCAATATCCTTCTTTCTGGCACCGCACACCCAGATATATCCTTCCAGGGCAGGGTACCTGTCACTGCTTGCCCAACTTCTTTCGCCTATGGTGTATTTCGGGCAATCCTGCTTGACCAGAAACATGGCAGGCCAGCGACCGCCGATCTGGTACCAGTCCCACATTCCGTTGGGATTGTAGATGTACCCATATCCTTGATATTCTTCAATATAATCATATCCAAGTCCCTTTTCCGCGTAGTCGTTCATATCCTTATATACTTTACGGATCGGAAATGCCGGAAGTGGCTTCATTTTCTTTGCACGTTTGGTTCGTTTCTCATGATGAAACGGACCTGCATTCCGTTCAAAAACCATACCATCCCGGATGACATACCTTCCGTAAAGAGGATGCCCATGCAGATCAACAATGTTTCCCTGGGGAAGGCGAATACAATCCATTACGCCGGTTTCATATCCTTCACGAATCTCCTGTGTATGATCGTCAAATTCCAGCAGTTCCGGATCCTCCGTGTTCACATCATAGATTTCCATAATGCTTTCGACTTCGCAGGAGACCTCTCTTGAAAAGGCATCTCTGTTACTGTTCAGCCGTTCAAGGAGTAAACGATCCAGCACATTCGGTTCTTTATTTTCATTCTGTCCGGAAAGATCAGCAATTTTGTCTGCGATTTCTCTGTCTGTTTCTTCATCCTGCTGTACATCCTTGATGAACAGCGTAATCAAAGTCTTAAAGTGCATATTATCCATCCTTTCAAAAGCAGTGAGCAGCCGAATAACCGACTGCCCACTTTCTTATATGATATATCTCTCTGTTTACTGAATTGCTTTCGTCCCGCATGTATCACTCTGCGCTACCTCCAGCAAATAGATGCTGTTCTGTGTTTTGAACAGCATACTCCGCTTCGACTGTGCGCAGATTTCCACTACTGCAGACGTCCGGCGGATACAGGAATCCTCATGGATATATGCAGGCATACCGATCCGGATCGGCATGATGAGCTGTCCCTTGATCTTGATTTCATTCTTCACTTTTTCACCTTCCTTCATATTGATTCTATCGCCGTACTGATCATATCTGCGATCAATCTCGCTTTCTCAATCTGCACTTCTGTCGGTACCTCATGTTTCCCGCCGACGAGCACCACAGTTCCCTGCAGTTCAAAGTTCGGCATATACGGAAACATCGCCAGCACCCATTGTTTTTCTTCATCTGTCAGCGGAAGCTCGGATGTACCATCAGTGATATACTCTTTCCGGCAGGTAAGCCTTGACCACAGTTCCTCTGAAAGCATGAGGTACTGCTTGAGGTTTGTATCTGTGGATGCAAAAATGTCCAGTTTCGTGGTAACTGCAAGAATCATAGATTCATTCTTCTTCCATCCGTTGACACAGGCTCTGACAATCATATCAACATCAGTAACGTAGGCATACGGTGTCAGGATCAGTTGCCTGCCGTCCACTGAAATTTTCATCATATCGCCTTTCTCCAGATGTACCTGTCTGCGTACCTCCTTCGGGATCACGATACGTCCAAGATCATCAACCCTTCTGTAAATTCCGATATTCATTCTCATTCCTTTCCGGAAGGACAGAGAACCCGGCATGAACCAGGTTCCCGTCTTCCATATTTCTTACGGATTGTTCTGCATATTCTCCTCGATCTGCTTCCGTGCCTGACGGATGAACGCCGGAGCCACTGCCAGCTCCCATGCCTGAATGTACTGAACCGCATGGCAGAACAGCTTGAAGAAATCCTGATCGTTCAGATTTACAAATACTTTGGTACCGGAGACGAACGTATTCGCCTGACAGTAGGTACCGCCGATCTGTGTTTTCTGCGGGATTCCAGTTCCGTTCTCGACTTCGATGTACCACGGATACTTTCTGGGTTTGCCGTCCGCACCGACATTGCCGCGCTTGATGGTGAGTTTTGTCACCTGCGAGCGTCCGTTCTGATCCGGCAAACCGAAAATTTTGTCCGTATGGAACTCGAAACTTTCCACACCGTTCCGCACTCGGCTGAAGATAAACTGTACTTCGTCCGGCAGAAGATTGGCGGATGCACGTTTTGTGTTCGCACCGGTTCCTGCAGAATAATCCTGTACAACTACGCCGATGTTGGAATAGATCCGCTGACCGGCTCCATTGTCGTCTCCATGGGCATGGATGTGTGCATACAGTTCCAGCGGTGCCGGATTGAGCTTGTCTGTCAGTTCCACCAGTTTCTTATCCGTCTTGTAGACAGCGATCTGTCGGGAGATATAGCCTGTTTCATTCATTGATCTTCACGTCCTTCCTTTTATACATTGACCACAAGCAGCGGATCGTACCCTGAGATTTCGTCCAGTTCCACACTGAGCACCTTCAATCCGAGAATCCGGACAGGTACGAAGTCCTCTTTCACCGAAGAAATACAGTAGAAATGTTCCGCTTCACCGATCAGATTCAGACAGTAGTCGATATCGTCATGCCGCAGAACAAAAATCAGTTCATTTATGGTCTTGACTTCACTCCGCTGGATTCTCGGAAACCGGTCGTATAATTTTTTTAGTCTTTTCTGAAATTCTGTGTTATTCATCCTTTGATATACCTCATAATCAGTCTGGTCAGATTCAGCGGAAGCTGGT
>JAFQDR010000048.1 GCA_017415945.1 Oscillospiraceae bacterium | reverse complement strand
TCTCCTTCCTTTTTTAACGAATGCATTTTATCATATTTTTTTCTAATAGACAATAAGTTCACAAAAAAGAATATGCAAAAACAGCAACCCTTTGTTAGGATTGCTGTTTATTTTGAATTTGCATCCATAAATCTAAAAACTGCTGCTTGCCGTACATTGCGTTAAGTACATCAAGCAGTGCATTGGGAGAAAGCCTTTCGGGAAGCTCCAACGCACGAATCAGCATCATTCTGTTTTCTGCACTATTGCTTGTCCCCGACAGTCCGACCGCATATAAGTCTGCTTTGGTCAAAGTGCCCCCTCCGACCAACGTTTCATCATCGATGGTTACACCGGCAGCCGTTAGAGCACGGCAAATTACGTCGCGGGACATCCCTTCAACGCCTAATTTCCCTTCCTTTGAGTGAATGCGTTTTCTTTTTTCTTTCCCGTGTATGTCGGGGATATAAGCATGCTTTACCTGTTCCTTAGGAAGGCAGGACTTCAAATGATTACGAATGACAAAGCCCGCACCGTCGGAATCGGTAAGAACCACAACGCCGCGCTTTTCGGCCATACGTCGAATCAATTCCATTTTTTCGCTGTTATGAAAAATACCGAACCCATCGGTAGTGACGATCACGCCGTCAATCATCTGCTTGAGCGTGTTCAGGTCATACTTTCCTTCCACAACGATCACTTCACGGACCTTCATTTTTTCCATACCGCACCTTACCGATCAAACGCAAGCTTTACAAGCAGTTCCTTCAGCAATTCATCGTCATCTACCGAACTGCTCTTCATCAAATAGTCCGTTTCGGCACACAGCATCACAGCCCGTTCCAATCGGGACAAGCTAAAGCGTTTGGCATTTTCCTGCAGCTTTTTTACCAAAAATTCAAATTTGACACCGGTAATGTCCATAATATAGCTGCGATCCCGCCGCTCTGCTTCTGCAAGCTTAGCTGCGTAAATATTACGCATCTGATTTCCGATCATGGCAAGCAGCATGATGGGTTCCGTATCCTTCCGTCCGATCAACTCCCCCATTACCTCTGCCGCTTCATCGAAATTATTTGCGGCAATTTTATCGGAAAGCTCAAACACAGCGGTCTCTGGGGATTTGGATGCAACCGCTTCGATTTCATATACGGTGATTTCTTCCCCTTGGGCAAAAGCTGCGATTTTTTCAATTTCGGGAATCAGCTGCTGCATAAGATGGCCCGAATAATTCACCAAATACTCCGCATTTTCAGGCGATATAAATTTCTGATGAGACGCAAAACGCTTGCGTACCCATTTGACAATACTGTTTTGGGGCTGTTCGGTAAACTCTACATCCTTACCGTGCTTTTTTATAGCTTTAGTCAGCTTCTTGCGCCCGTCAGGCTCGTACCCCGAATCCTGTACGAAAGCAACGGTACAGTAATCGGGCAGCGAGGAAATCAGCTTTGTAATCTTGTTGGAGTCCGATTCGTTCAAACGATTCAAATCAACGCTGCGTACCTCAACAAAAGTACGCTCCGTTAAAAACGGAAGTGCATCAACAGCATCTTCGAAGGCTCGCGGAGAGAAATTTTCCTGATTGAGCTTTTTATAACTGAAGTCATCATCTCCGTCGGGAAGACAGGTTTTCTTCAGCAATGCGACAAAATCTTCCCGCAAATACTCCTCCGCGCCGTACAGCAGATACACACGGGACGGACCGTTCGCCGCCAATTCCTTTTTCAGTTTTCCATAATCAAGGATTTCTTTTTTAGCCATACTTTACCGAACCTTTATCTCAATGGTGCCCATTTGGTCTGTACGATATATTATCACATTTTTCTTTTGGAGTCTATCCAGAACTTCATCGGAAGGATGTCCGTATGCGTTAAATCCGCAGGATATAATTGCGCTCTTAGGTTCAACTCTCTCTAAAAACATATCCCCTGTGGAATAGGAAGATCCGTGGTGTCCTACAACAAGACAGTCTACCTCATTCAGCCAAGGTCTCCCCATCAACTGTCCTTCAGCTTCGAAATCCGCATCTCCCATAATCAAGATCTCATAGCTACCCGATTGGAGATATGTCATCAGACCATCATTGCTGTCATCTCCCTCTGATGCAACAATCCTGCAATACACGGAGTCAAATCGCAGTTCCGACTCTGTATTTACAAGAATAAGCTTCGCGTGATTTTCTTCAGCAATTGTGCGGATCTCGTTATATTTCTGCAATTCTTCGTCTGTAATATTGTTCCCGCACAAAATAACTTTTTTCACAGGAACACGCATCATCAAATCCAATACGCCGTTCATATGATCCTCATCAAAATGAGATATCAGCAAAGCATCTATCTGCCTTCTTCCGTGAGATCGCAGCCAGCGAGCAGCGATTTCACTGGAGTCATAGGTACCACCACAATCCGCAATCACAGTGGTCTCGTCAGCCAAAATCGCAATACATTGTCCCTGTCCTACATCCAGCGCAGAAACGGTCATACCCGAATTGTTGCTGTGCTGCGTCCATCCACTGAAAACCGCTAAACCAATCGCCGCAGCCAGAATTGACGGCAAGGGACGATACAAACTCTTTTTCCGAAACAGAAGCATAATTCCCATAACGGAATATACCCCAACAAACCATATCAGCATAAGCCGCTCGGGTAAATATACGGAAGCAATGGGAATAGAAGCGATCTGCTCCGATACGATCAGTACAAAGGAAACGCACATATTCAGCAAAAACGCCGCAGCGGATGCCGCAAAGGGTATTACGAAATCGATCACACAAAGCAAAAATCCTCCGCAAAAGCAAATTGGAACGATCCAAAGTACAAGCAGATTTGTCAGAGGAGCAAGCACAGAGACAGAGCCAAAATAATATGCACACAACGGGGCGGTAAAAATTGTCGCCCCCAAAGAGGATGACAAGGATACCGTCACAAATCGATAGCCTTTCAAGAATAGATCGTTGGTAAAGGGGCATTTTCGTTCAAACCATTCTATAGAACGGGGCGTGACCAAGATGATCCCCGCCATCGCCAAAAAACTCAGCTGTAGTCCAACAGAGGAGATTGCAAAGGGATTGACCAACAGCAAAATCAGCAAGGCAAAGCAAATGGAAGTAATGCCGTCCGCTTCTCTGCGGAGCACGGGTGCAAGTAAAAACAAGCTCTGCATAAACACAGCTCGCAGCACAGACGGGGGCATTCCCGTCATGACCGCAAACAGGAGAATAAAGGCAATGGATATTGTCCATCCAATTCGTTGGCCGAAAAGCATCATGGCCAAAGTAACCACAAATGAAACGTGCATCCCCGACACCGCAACAACATGAGACAGACCTGCCTGTGTCAATGTATAATTCAGCTGACTATCCTCATATAATGCGGACTTGTCTCCTGTCATGAGTGCAGATAAAAAGGCGTAGGTGTTATTGGGCAAATAATCGGAAAGTGTGCTTCGAATGGAATCCGCAAAATAAACAGGAAGGTATTTGATTGCAATTTCTTTCGAAACCGTTTTCACCTCATCGACGACATAACCACGCACATAAATACCTTTGGATACATAGGTATCGGTTTCCTCTCCGGAGGAAAGGAGTGCAGAGTGGAATTTGACGGTCGTGCGAAAACGATTGCCCGGAAACAGACACGTCTCGTTTGTTGTGTAATCGTACACAACAGCTTTTGCTTTGGGAAGGAGGTCTGTATCCAATTTTACCGTGTATTTTACGCTGTCTTCATATACGACCGGATACTCACACAGCTCCGCAGTGATTCGAATTTCCTCACCGATGAAGTCCTCGAATTTGACAACCGTATTTCGGTAATGTAAATCGTAGCGCAACACACCGAGAAGCGCAAACAACACGAAAAGCAAAGCTCTTATACGCATCTTGTCTCGCAGCAGAAAACAAGCCACGAGCCCCAGCATAGTTAGACTGCTTACAAGGATCAATGCATTACTGCCCGAATCCAAATAATGCATCATAAACACAGCAGCCGAATAGGACAAAGCAGCCCATGTTAATTTACGCAAAAAGCTCCCTCCCTTCCGTTTAGAAAAACGGACTTCCCCTTATAGAGAAAGTCCGTTGATATTTTAGAGAATCTTTTCTCCCATATTGACACCTGCAAGAATATGGAAATGCAGATGCTTTACAGTCTGTCCCGCATCCTCCCCAACATTGGAGATCACACGGAAGCCATTGTCCAGCTTTTCCTGCTTGGCAATCACAGAAATAGTCTTGAAGCAATCAGCGACAACAGCTGCGTTTTCTTCGGTGATTTCCGCAGCACTTGCAATGTGCATCTTGGGGATCACCAAAATATGAACGGGAGCCTGAGGATTGATGTCGCGGAATGCAAGAACGTTCTCGGTCTCATAGACCTTGACGGAAGGGATCTTCCCTTCTGCGATCATACAAAAAATGCAGTCAGCCATAGAAATCTCCCTTATACGCCCAGTTTTTCGGCTACAAAGCCTTCAACAGCAGCCAGAGCATCGTTCAGCTTGGAGGCATCCTTGCCGCCGCCCATAGCGGAGTCGGGCTTGCCGCCGCCGGAGCCGCCGCACAGACCGGTGACCTTCTTCACCAGTTCCCCTGCCTTGACCCCTGCCTTCACTGCATCCTTGCCGCAGACAGCCAGAACATTGATCTTTTCCCCTGCAACGTTAGCAAGAACCGCAACAACATTTGCCTGCTTGTCACGCAGCTGGTCGCCCTGCTTACGCAGGTCGTCAACAGTCAGATCCTTCTTGATGGCGGTAACAACCTTCAGAGAGCCGATTTCCTTTGCACCTGCCAGAATCTGATCGGATTCCCCTGCAAATGCCTTTGCCTTCAGCTGTTCGATTTCACGGTTCAGTGCCTTGATTTCTTCTACCTGCGCAGCGATCTTGGCAAGCAGTTCACCGGGCTTTGCCTTCACTACGTTGGTAGCTTCCGCAATGGTAGCTTCCAGATCAACGGTGTGCTTCAGAGATTCCATACCGGTGGTAGCTTCAATACGACGTACACCGGATGCAACGGAGAATTCTGCGGAAATATGGAAGGGTCCTGCCTTAGCGGTGTTATTCAGATGAGTACCGCCGCACAGTTCTACGGAGTAGCCGCCCATATCAACAACACGAACGGATTCGCCGTACTTTTCGCCAAACAGCATCATTGCGCCCTTGGTCTTGGCTTCGTCAATGCTCATTTCTTCGGTCACGATTTCGTAGCCTGCCAGAATTGCGTCATTGACCAGATTTTCAACAGCCATCTTTTCTTCATGGGTCATGGGAGCAAAGTGGGTAAAGTCGAAACGCAGCTTATCGGGTTCCACCAGAGAGCCTGCCTGCTGAACGTGATCGCCCAGTACAGAGCGCAGCGCCTTTTGCAGCAGATGGGTTGCGGAGTGGGCACGCATAATTGCCTGACGGCGTTCCATATTCAGCTTGCAGCATACGGTTTCGCCTACACGCAGTTCACCACTTACCAGCTTGCCGTGGTGCAGGTACTTGCCGCCCTTGTTCTTCTGAACGTCGGTCACTTCGAATACCGCTTCACCGCAGGCAATGGTGCCGTGGTCAGCAGACTGACCGCCCATTTCTGCGTAGAAGGGAGTCTTATCCAGAACAACGATACCTTCATCGCCGTTCTTCATCATACCGCTGACTTCACCTTCGGTAACCAGAGCCAGAACCACGCCGCTGTCTTCGGTATTGCAGTAGCCGGTAAATGCGGTGGGAGTGTTGTCCAGACCCAGATCCAGACCCTGCCATGCGTTGGACATATCGCCGCGAGCAGCACGTGCACGCTGCTTCTGTTCTTCCATCAGAGCCTTGAAGCCGTCTTCGTCCACGGTCATGCCCTGTTCTTCCAGAATATCCTGGGTCAGGTCCAGGGGGAAGCCATAGGTATCGTACAGCTTAAATGCATCTTCGCCGTTGAATACGGTTTCGCCCTTTGCCTTGTGTGCTTCTACCAAATCGGACAAAATACGCAGACCGGTATCGATGGTCTTGGCAAAGTTTTCTTCTTCTACCTTGATAATGCGGGTAATGTAATCCTGCTTTTCACGCAGTTCGGGATATGCGCATTCATTTTCATGGATGACCATATCGCAAACCTTATACAGGAAGGGATCGTTTACGCCCAGCAGCTTGCCGTGACGAGCAGCTCTTCTCAGCAGACGGCGCAGCACATAGCCGCGGCCTTCGTTGGAGGGCAGAATGCCGTCGCCGATCATAAAGGTAGCGGAGCGGATGTGGTCAGTGATAACACGGAGAGATACGTCCATCTTGTGGGTCTGACCATAGGTAGCACCGGTGATTTCGGATACCTTGTTGGTAATGTTCATAACGGTATCAACGTCAAACAGAGAGTCTACGCCCTGGCATACGCAAGCCAGACGTTCCAGACCCATGCCGGTATCGATGTTCTTCTGTGCCAGCTCGGTGTAGTTGCCTTCGCCGTCATTGTCGAACTGGGAGAATACGTTGTTCCAAACTTCCATGAAACGGTCGCAGTCGCAGCCGGGATAGCAGTCGGGCTTGCCGCAGCCGTTTTCTACGCCTCGGTCATAGTAGATTTCGGAGCAGGGGCCGCAGGGACCGGTGCCGTGTTCCCAGAAGTTGTCAGCCTTACCCATACGGACAACGCGTTCTGCGGGAACGCCGATTTCATTGACCCAAATGTCATATGCTTCGTCGTCCTGTTCGTATACGCTGGGGTACAGACGATCGGCTTCCAGACCTACCCATTCTTCGCCGGTCAGGAATTCCCAGCTCCATGCCAGAGACTCTCTCTTAAAGTAATCACCGAAAGAGAAATTGCCCAGCATTTCGAAATAAGTGCCGTGACGTGCGGTCTTGCCGATGTTTTCAATGTCACCGGTACGGATGCACTTCTGGCAGGTGCAGACTCTGCGTCTGGGGGGCTCTACTTCGCCGGTGAAATAGGGCTTCATGGGAGCCATACCGGAGTTGATGATCAGCAGAGAGGGGTCATTCTGAGGGACCAGAGAGAAGCTGGGCAGTCTCAGGTGTTCCTTGGTTTCAAAGAACTTCAGGAACATTTCGCGCAGCTCATTCAGGCCGTGTGCTTTGTGTGCCATGGTTTTCATTCCTCCAAATTTTATCTTCATCTTATTATTTTTGTTGCTGTACGGGGGTCATAAAAACAAAAAAGCTCCACCCCCAACACAGGGGCGAAGCAACGCTCGCGGTACCACCCTGATTCACGCATGGATAATCATACGCAATCTCATGTCATTCTGTAACGGGAACGGCCCGTCCTGCTCATCACAGGCAGCTCGGAAGCGGCACTCGAAGACACAAACAGGAGCTTCCACCGTCCTCCCTCTCTAAAGAATGCGGTTCTTCGATTAACTTCGTCAACACATTTAACAGCAGTTATTTTAGCATATTTCCCCTTGTTGTCAAGAGGAAAACACTAAATATTATTGTTGAAGTGGAAGAAAAATTGTGTATAATAGTACATTATTCCATGATACAACAGAATCGAGAAAGAACAATGAAGACAAATGAATTAAAAGGCAATCTGATTTTGCTGCTCACCGCACTCATTTGGGGCTGTGCGTTTGTAGCCCAAAGCGTGAGCATGGATCATGTGGGGCCCTTCACTTTCCAGTGTACCCGTTCTCTTTTGGGGGCTCTGGTACTGGTGCCCGTATTCCTTATAATTGATTCCAAGAAAAAGAAAAGCGGTACATATATTCCCCCAAGCAAAGAAGATAAGCAGACTCAGCTCATCGCGGGCATTATCTGCGGCATTATCATGACCGTTGCGGGAAATCTCCAGCAAATCGGGATGCAGTACACCACGGCAGGTAAGGCAGGATTTATCACAGCAATGTATATTCTGATCGTCCCCATCCTTGGGCTGTTCCTAAAAAAGAAGGTCGGACTGAAGCTTTGGGGCTGTGTGGGAATTGCACTGTGCGGCTTGTATCTTCTGAGCGTTACGGACGGGTTTACCTCCATCAACCAAGGGGATATTTATGTGCTGCTGTGTGCAGTGGCCTTCGCGTTCCACATCCTTGCGGTGGATCACTTCGTGGAGCGTGTGGATGGTGTTCGCCTGGCTTCCATGCAGTTTTTTGTATGCGGTATTCTGTCGGGTATCATGATGCTGCTGACCGAAACACCTACCCTTGAAGGATTGATGGCCGCAGCCGTTCCCATTGCCTATGCCGGTATTATGTCCTGCGGCATTGCCTATACCCTGCAGATCGTAGGGCAGAAATACACCAATCCCACGATAGCCTCCATGATTATGAGCTTGGAATCGGTATTTGCGGTTTTGGGCGGTATGGTTCTGCTTCGGGAAATCCCTACCGTCAGAGAGGCGATCGGCTGTACACTGATGTTTGTTGCAATCATTATTCCCCAGCTACCCGAAAGAAAATAAATTCATTGTACGAAATCAGCCCCAACAATACGTTGAGGCTGATTTTAGTATTTCACCAAGCTATCAATGACTCCTTCAATTTCAATTTCTGAAATGTTGAAATCTGTATAGTCAAGCCGCCTATCACTGCTTACAACGAAGGGCGCAGCATTGGCAGCATAGCGTCTGCCATAGTTGTCAGTCACAAGGGTGAGAATCAAAAGCTCGTCGTCTATGCGCAAATCGGGGATAAATTCTACATTCAAGAAGCCGCAAAATGCATCGATATCGTGTTTTTGGATGTATTCCGCGGAGTCCATATCGTTAATAATAAACTCACTGACGCCTTTTACTGTTTCCACAGTTTGAACCAATTCTCGATTCACGTATACCAGATGTTCAACACTTTGGGGAATTACCTCCATACGAATACCCGCGGAAAGCTCCCTACTGCGCATATTGGGCCATATAAACGTGTCCATAGGGAGCGTTGTGCGATTTTCATATTGTTCCAATGAATCTGCCCACAGCTCCAGCTCCCAATGTCCCGTTTCAACAGGCAGCTTGGTTTCACTGAACAAATAATCCCAGCTTTGAATCAGCTGCATTTGCTCTGTCCCGTTGCTATGCAAGATCACCGAAATATCGATCTTATCGGACAACTGACACTCTGCCGAAGCAACAAAGGCTCTGTTTTCTGTTTCAACCCCCGAAACACGGAAACTGCCGTATCCATCTTCGATTAGGAACTCCACCTTCATACCGGGAATATACGCTTTCGGAGTTGCCTCCAGCTGTAATGTGACCGTGTTATTATTTAAGTCTACGGATTTATATTCAGCGGAATAGATGGCCAAAAGGCTGTTTTGCTTTTGAATAATCTCCTCCACACGATTTCCGATGGACTGCACCTCGCGATCCACAGAGGACTGAATACGGTCAATGCTATATTCCAAATTTTGTTGCCGAGTATCTAAACGATTGAAACGGTTGTACATATTGATGCTGTTAATGAGAAAAGC
>JAFQDR010000047.1 GCA_017415945.1 Oscillospiraceae bacterium | reverse complement strand
CACAAGGTTGATGTCAAGTCCCTGACATAATTCATGCAGAACTCGAAGATTAAGAGCTTTATTGCGGCAAAGGATGATATTGGATATTGTTCCTCTGGTTACACCGGAACGTGTGAATAATTGGTACTGCGTCATATTCCGTTCTGCAAGCAGTTCTAAAAGTCTCTGGCTGGCGGCTTCATTCAGTTTCATAGATTGACTCACAATTAGTATAAAAAATTATACTATAAGTATATGCGATTCGGCGATTTAATCCGTATAAAATTTTATACGCTTTTGCTATAATATCTGCAAAGAACGAAAATTTCATTCAGAAACAGGTGATTGATTTGATTATTACCTTCTGCGGACACAGCAAACTATCAGACCATGATATAATCCAAGATCAGTTGACACAGGAACTCCGTTCACTTCTTGAGCAAGGCAGCCACAAATTTTACCTCGGTGGTTACGGTGCTTTCGATTTGCTTGCAGCAAAAGTTCTGCATAAGCTGAAGGCGGAATATCCGGAACTGGAATCCATTTTGGTTCTGCCGTATCTGGACAGACAAATGGACGCTTCCCTTTATGACGGAACCATCTATCCGCCGCTGGAAAATGTGCCAAAGCGGTTTGCAATCTCCCGCCGTAATAAATGGATGATCGAAAAAGCAGATATTTTAATCGCTTGTGTGAATCACGACTGGGGCGGCGCATCAAAGACACTGGAATATGCTGTGAAAAAGGGGCTTCACATCATCAATCTCGGAGGGCTTCAATATGATGAACCGTAAACTGTGGACATTGATTCTGATAATTGCAGCTTCACTTTCTATGTTTTCCTGTGAAGATGAAATGTCCGAATATGAAAAAACAAAAATAAACTTTCTGGAAAATGCAAAGCATATAGAGGAAGCCATGCAGGAAGTTGACCCGGAGTTCAAATCCCTCGGTTATACCGAAGTGACGAAAATTTCATATGAAATCGAAGGAGGCGGTGATATTCAGTATTACTACTGTAAGACAAGCTACTTCGATGAAATTCCCGAGCTGACCAGTGTAAATCTGCAGTCTATCCGGGGTGTGATTGATCCGGATACGGCGGAAAACAGCAGAAACACCAAGGTTCTGGACTATGATGCGATCATTTATACACTGGAAGGTCGGGAATACCTTTGCTGGTCACTCTCTCCGGAGGATAGCTGTGTTCTGGAATATACCCCCGGAACCATTTCCGAAGATGACTTATGGATGATGGCGGAAAGTGTACAGAATTCAAATGTAACAGGAGAATAACAGTATGTTTCTATCTCAAAACGATACGAACAACTCCGAACAATATATTACTGTGAAGGAAGCTCTTGAAAAGATATTCCTGGAAGAGTCTGAAAAAGAGTGGGCTGAGATCGAAAAGCTTCCGGAAGCAGAATTCAGCAGGCGGCATAAAATTTGGTCCAACCGGTTATTCCGTGAGATTATCGGGAGCAGTAAGATTCCGTATCCGGAAGTGGATCATTTTCTGGAACGGATCAGAAGCAGACTGGTTGTGAAACTGCATCTGGAAAAATACTTCTGGCGGAAGTACAGATGAAAAGGTAAGAACTTGTTCAGATCAGGGACAGCCAAACACTGTCTCTGTGCTTTTTTCGGCGTAAAAGGATACATATGTAATTTAATGCGGATTAACGGAATTATAATGTGTAATTTGATGTAAATTATATGGAAATAATCATTGATATTTACATGAAAATATGGTATACTATAGACAGAGTTAAATGACGGGAGATTTATTATATGTATCGAAAAATAATGCCCTGGCTGGAAGCATGGAAGGTCAATGAACATCGTAAGCCGCTGATTCTGCAGGGGGCCAGACAGGTAGGAAAAACATACGCGATTCTGGAGTTCGGACGTACCTATTACGAAAATGTAGCTTACTTCAACTTTGAAACCAATCCCAGGCTGAATGAAACTTTTGAAGAAAATATCAGCCCGGATTACCTGATCCCGATTCTGTCCCACATTGCCGGGCAGACCATAGTACGTGAGAAAACATTGATTGTATTTGACGAAGTGCAGCTCTGCGAACGTGCGCTGACTTCTCTGAAATATTTCTGTGAAGATGCACCGGACTATCACATTATTGTGGCAGGCAGTCTGCTCGGAGTGGCGGTCAATCGTGCTAAATTCTCCTTCCCTGTTGGCAAAGTGGACATGAAGACCCTATATCCGATGGATATGGAAGAATTTATGCTGGCATTGGGAGAAGATGAACTGGTCAGCTTGATCCGGCAGCATTTTAAAACAAATGCTCCTCTGCCGTCTGCTTTGCACGATAAAGCAATGCAGTTGTATCGTCAGTATCTGGTGGTTGGCGGAATGCCGGAATGTGTTATGCAGTATGTGAATACAAAGGATTTTATCCTTGTCCGTCATACACAGGATACGATCCTTGCCAGTTATCTGAACGATATGAGCAAGTACAACACGCAGAATGAGATCAAGAAGACCAGACTGGCATACGATAACATTACGGTTCAGCTTTCCAGAAAAAATACCCGGTTCCAGTATAAACTGATCAAAAAAGGCGGACGCGCTTCCGAATTTGAAAATGCGATTGAATGGCTTACCTTGTCCGGAATCGTTTCGCAGGTCTATAAAGTGGAACAAATCATGAAACCGCTGGAGAATTACAGAGATATTGATTCGTTCAAGGTTTATGTTTCCGACCTCGGTCTGCTCTGTGCCAAGAAGGATCTGGCGGCGAATGATGTGCTGTACATGGTTGAAGAATTGAACGATTTCAAAGGTGGTATGACCGAAAACTATGTCAATGTTCATCTGTGTATGAATGAATACAAAACGTATTATTGGGAATCCGACCGTGGAGCAGAGATTGATTTCATCATCCAACGTGATGGAAAGCTGATTCCTATTGAAGTGAAAGCTGCCGACAATACGCGAGCAAAGAGTCTCAAGGTCTACATGGATACTTATCATCCGGAGTACGCCATCAAACTTTCCGCAAAGAATTTTGGTTTTGAGGACAATAAGAAGATTGTTCCGTTATATGCGGTATTCTGTGTATGAGAAAATATCTTATTAAAGTTAGTCGCAAAAGTTACCCACTTTTTACCCGGAAGTTACCCGGTATTTTCCTTGACACTTCCTTTTCGGCATGATATAATAGTCATGCTGAAAACTATAACCAAAAGCCAGACGGCACTATCTTACACGGGTAGTGCCGTTTTTGCTTGCTGTAGTTTAGCCGGAGAGACAAAGCATTGCCAATACAGGAGGCACACATGAAAAAACAGAAAAACAACACCGGGACAGCCGTATCGCTGACTCCCAAGATCAACAGCCGCAAGGTGATTTCCACGATCCTTGCGGTTATTTTTATGGTATCCATGCTGACCGTCACCTGTTTCGCAACAGGTACAGGCGGCACCGGCGGCGGAACCGATATGTGGACGAAGGCAACGGAGATCATGAAGGATGTGTATTCGCAGGTCGTGGCGATCTCCACCATCGCAGCCGTTGTCACCGCAACCGTAGCACTTCTGCTCATGAATTTCTCGAAGAACGGCAAAACCGTGGACGAATCCCGTGCATGGCTGAAGCGTATTATCGTATCCTGGGCCATCCTTAACGGTCTGGGCTTCATCATGGCGTATGTTACTCCCTTTTTTGCAGGCGGTACTTACACCGCATAACCACAAGGCGGAATGCGGACAGCTTCTCTCCCTGTCCGCTGACTGCTTTACTCCTGAAACGAGGTGATCCCATATGGGAATTTTAGATAAGATCGTAGAATGGATTGCCGAACAGGTCATGAACCTGCTTGACATGATCTCCACATCCGTTCTCGGCGCACTGGGGTGCAACATGGATTCGTTCCTGCAGTATTTTCCTGCGGCGGAGACCATGTACAGTGTCTTTGTAGCACTGGCAATCGGACTCATACTGCTGAACTGGGTATGGAATGTATTCAAGAATTTCGGACTTGTGGCAGGACTGGAAGCGGAAGACCCCATCAAGCTGTCCATCCGCAGTGTGCTCTTTATTTTCCTTGCATTCTTCTCGGGAGACATTGTGAACATCGCATTGGATATCGGCGGAACTCCGTACAGCTGGATTCTGACTTCCGATCTGCCGCCGCTGTCTTTTGCGGACTTCAATGCCGTCATTGTAGCGATCCTCGGTGTGGTTGCCAACGGATCGGTTGCCCTGATCGCGCTGGTTCTTCTGTTGATTTTGGCTTGGAACTATATTAAGCTGCTCT
>JAFQDR010000046.1 GCA_017415945.1 Oscillospiraceae bacterium | reverse complement strand
TGCGAATATTGTCTGCACTTTCATATACTTCGGTACTTTGATGAGAGCTGATGCTTCTTCCTCGAAGAGTTCGTGAGCACTGACTCCCTTGCCCTGGCTTTCGTGTGCGTTGCCGTAACGATCCAGCCATTCGAGCAATTCGGAATTGAGGCTGTCAATTCCAGCATAGATTCTTGAAGACAGAAAGTTTTTGATCGTTCCGACACCGACCTCAACATTTCCTTTACTACCCGGCTGCCGTGGTTTGCAGAATCGTACACCGAAGCCGATCTCATCAATGAATTTCTCAAACTCACTTGTGAGAATCGGATCTCCGTAATTATGATTCTGTGTAAACACGACATCGTTATCGTATAGGATTGTTTTTGTTCGACCACCGAAAAACTCAAACGCTTTTCTGTGAGCTTCAATCGCGGATGCAGTTGTAAACGGCTCCGGTGAGCAGAAACCAAACAGTAGATTGCTGAAGGTCAGTACCATCGTGAAGATATAAATCCGACGATTCTTTCCGTACATATCCTTCATCACTTTTTCACCGAAGTCGACCTCAGCTTCATAACCGGGATCCGGTGTTTCTCGAAGTGAATGGTGGATATTATACTTCTGTGTCCCCGTTCGTTCCGGAAGCAAGATGCCGATTTCTTCTCTTACTCTGCGGATGTAATGATAGAATGCATAATCCTTTGCATCGATGGAGAAGTCATTGTACATAATCTGCAGTCGGTTGCGAATGGCTGATGGTTTGGATTCAGGATACTTTGTCAGGATTTCAATGATACCGGTACGGTATGTATCGTAACCTTTTCTCGATTTCACAAACCCATCCAGCTTGCGATCGAATTCCTCCTCCGACATGGCGAGATAACTTTGCACCGATTTATGGGAGATACCAAACCCCGGTGCAATTTTTCTTCCGGACACTCCGAGCTTTGAAAGCTCGTGAATCCGTAAGTATTGTTCTTTGGTTATCAATTTGAAACCTCCTTGTCATTTGTGATGATGTAAGAAGTTTCATCCGCTGCCGATCATGATCGTCACCTCAATTCCCGCATGATTATTATACCACAGGTATGTTAAGAATTCTTGAAGTTCTTCGGAATAGGAATTGATATCTTCATTTCAAGTGCTGCAGTCAGCCACTCTCGTTTACAGTTTTCTGCATTTGCAAGTGCAGACGCGAGCGTTTCACCACAGGTAATGCACCCGGGCAATTCCGGAAACGAAATAACATATCCTTGTTCAGACGTATCTGAGTTGATTTCCATCTTGTATGGGAGCTTCATGTAATAGTCTACTGATTTCATGTGTAGCTGTCCTTATGAATTTTTTGTAAATAATCATTCCCTTGTGTAACAATCACAGCTGTTTTTGTCATTTAGTATATAGAGAGTGTTATTGCAGGCATTCAAGGAGGTAGCCATGAAACTTACTGAAGAACAATGCAAAAGAATCCTTGCAAAACGAGTTGGAGATCTACTCGGATACGAAGTGTCAAAACCGTTAAAAAAGATAAATTGGGAAATTGTCGAGATGTGTGAGCATGTTCTCGAAATACTCTTTCCTGAAAACAGATTATCCGATGAGGAAATTGCCGAACGAATACAAGCAATCAAGGAAGGTCGGAAGTTTGTGCGGAAGAAATAACTTCCGATAAAGCAGCAATCAGTCTGACAATGAAGGCGTTTCGAGTTCTATACCTTCTGATTCACAAAGTGCGAGATAACTATCAATAGCCTCGTGAAAATCTTTCGTCAGTTCATTTATTGTTGTTCCTTCGTAAGAGATCAGTGAATGAATCCCTTTGACCTTGCCGTAGAATATTCTATCCTGTTCTGAAAATTCCACGCATCCAACATAACCTTTGTATTCCAGCGTGTTATTCATTCGAATGGTTTCAGACCGCATAATGAATGTCCTTTTCGAAGACACGCTTGATAATTGCATACATCGGCTTGGAAGATTTTGCAGCTTCGACGAGCGCTTTTACTTCTGGCTCGTCTTCGCCATAAGTCTCCCAGGTCAACTTGAAATCTTCAGGCATCACAACATTCGCAAGGACTTTGTCGTTCCACATTGCTTTCGACGGATCAAAAGTAATGTTTACATAATCATATCCCTTTTTGTCCGCCAAACAAACATCGACTTCCTCATCCGTGAACATATCCATATAACATTTATCAAGTGCGGTCATGCCATTCTCAAATTTCAGAACAACCGAATATCTGTCTCTTTCGAGATTGATGATATTCAAATCACTGATTGCTTCCTTAAAAGACAGTCCAAGGGCAATCTCAAAAACAATCGCACGCAGGCAGTCATAATTCAACTTGACCTTACGGGAAAAAGAAACCACATCTCGTATTTCACCCCAATACTCCTCGGGCAGCTTGTCCTGCATATATTCAGTAATTTCAGCTGGTGACGGATATTCAAAGCGGAAATGATAATGGAATCTACCCGGACGATTCACGAGGAACTCGTTGAGCTTGGATAGCGAATTGCAAGTAATAACAAACATCTTTTTGCCCATCATCAAACCATCGAACAAGGTAAGGAGTTCAGCCTGCGGAGAAGCTTTTCCATCTTCTGCGTGAACCTCACCGAAGGTTTTATCGAACTCATCGAACATAACAACGCATTCCTGTTCAATACTCTGAATGTACGAAGCAATGCCGGGGAGATATGTGTCGACTACGAGAAGCGGATATCCTGCTTCAATGGCTTTGATTGAAAGCAATTTTGCAAAAAGAGATTTGCCGATGCCTTTATCGCCACTTAAAATAACGCCGAGGTTTCTGTTGAATTTTTTGAAAGCATTCAGTACTTTGACACACTTCAGGTCGTGTACACCATAAAGTTTGTCTTCTTTGATTTCGAGCGGTGCTGTAACTTCAAGGAAGAAGCCACTTTGTTTACTGAATCGCACATTGTACACCTGTGCCGGAAGTTGATCGTAAGTTTTCAGCGAATCGCTGTATATGGTGAAAATATCACCTTGACTGATTGCTTTCATAATAGTATTCTCCTTCGTGTATGTTAAATTCAAATCATTTGATGCTCTCTGTTTCAGAAGCCTTCATTCATCGTTTCTTCCAGCCTTCGATAAAACGTACCAATGCCGTCATCAAAAGTTTCGACATATGCGATCAGTCTCCAGAATAGCTCCATAAAATCTTCATTGTCATTAAAGTCGAGCAGCTTGTCGAGTGTTGATTCAATGTAGTTAGCTGCAGTCACTTTGTTGTCGATGATGTTCTTTACATCCTCTCTGCATTGAACCAGGAGGATCTTTTTTAATCGAATCAGTTCGTTGATGGCGTTTTCCAGTTCTTTGTTTTCCATACGCTCTTACCTATTCGAGCAAATTGCTCTTTCCATAGAACCTTCTTTCCTCGGGATACTTGTCGAGGAAGAAGGCTTCTTTCTTTTTTACTTCATCCGCAATCGATTCAATACCATAGCTGTTCCACTTGCGAATCGCTCGGATGAATTCCAGGATCATACCGCCCCATAAAATCGCATCGTAGTCATGATAGGAAACATAACCCCGTGCATCCGTTTCGGACCTGATCGGTCGATCGTATGAGATGTAAAGGAAGTCATCCCTGTGCATATGATTGATGTGATAGTTCGGCTTGTAGACAATGTCTTTGATACCAAGTACCGATATATATCCATTCACCTTGAAGATCGTTCCTTCGATGTAATGCTCGGGGAGATCTTCTGATTTTATTTTAGTCGCATATCTTCCTCTTGCATACAAGGAACCATCCGGCTGTCGAGTATCTTGGCGCATATTTCGGATACCGAGTTTGGTTTCCGTATAAAACGGAGCTGTGATTCTTTTCTTTTTCATCTTGCACCAATAAATTACGATCTGTCAACAATCAGCCGGACATAATCCGCGGTCGGCGATCGCTCATCGAGATCTGCATCGTGGATATGATAAAAACTCCAATCGTTGAAGAAAGTCAGCAGGCAATCCACTCTCCGAACAAGATCAGAGTAGATACCATACCAGTCGTACCACTCATTCCATTCGTAATAAGTGTACTCCTTTTTCTCCTCATCGGACAATGCATTGTACTCCTGTTCTGTCAGCCAACCGCCGATACTGTCGGTGTTCCCAAGTTCAAATTCAGTCATGCAGTATTTGTTGACATAACCGCGATAACGAGTAGGTCTGGCAGAATCCACTCTGCTCTTGACACTCTTTCCGTAATTGACAACGAACAGAGTCTGCCGATAATAATCACCGTAGGTCATGTTCCGCCACAGACTTTCCGAAGTCTCGTTCTCGTTGTGACTGTAAACTTTCATCAGCTCATCCGAAAGATTATCGGGACGGCCGCGCATGAAGCATGCTTCTTCCAGTTCTTCGACTGCATCATGCATCATCGACTGACCGGACATTACAGGACGCACTCGAACCTCACCATCTTCGTTTCTCATCAGCGGACTGATGTTATACCATTTGTTTCCGACACGGGCTTCTGCGTAGATGGAATAATAAACGCCCATGCTCTCCTCCTTCCTTGTCAGCTTATAAACAGCACCAGCCGAACCGCTGCAGGCTCTTTCCTGTAGTTTACATACCGCCAATTTGCAAGCTGTTCTTCAACTCGCTTTTTGAATTCGCTGTAGTATCGGAAAGCGCCGTGGCTGTCATTCCATTCATAGTACTGATAAGCCTTTTTCAGTTCTTCATCCATTTTCTTATATACTTCGAGACAGACATAGTCATAGATGTCTTCTTCCTGACCGTTTTCGAACGCTGCGACATCACTGCGCAGTGCAAAGGCTCGATGCTCTTTGAGCTGCAGATTCAGATAACCGGTAATACGCTCGTAGTCGATGGCCAGTGTTGGTTCCGCAAAATCTGTATAGAGGTTGACGGATTCATTCTGAAGATCTTCCGAGAGATCATGCAGTGCAACATGATATCCGTCATCCTGCATCAAATTATACGTTTTTTCAAAATGATATCTTGCATTGGTTTCGAATGTCGGAACGAGTGCAAGCTCGGATTCTGCGGGATCGATTATGTGATCTACGATTCTCATCAGAGGACTGACGCAGTACCATTTGTCAGCAACCTGCACTTCTGTAAATAATGTGTATGTAGTACTCATTGGTTTTCCTTTGTATCAAAACTGTTAATTTTCGTGTATGGCTTTCCTCGCCTCTTGACAAACTAACATTGCAATGATATAATATCTATGTAACATCACAATGATACAGGAGGCGCGTATGAGTCAAATCAAACTTCTCCATGGAACTGATCATATTATCGAGGTTCCGGACATTCATATCGGAAACCCACATAACGATTACGGGATGGGCTTTTACTGCACAAGGATTGACGAAATGGCTTGTGAATGGGCATGCAAGAAAAATACGGACGGATTTGTCAATATCTATGACTTTGATACAGAGGGGCTTAATATCCTGAATCTTCTTGACGGCAAGCATACCGTTCTGAACTGGATTGCACTTCTTCTTCAGTACAGAACCTTCAAGCTGGATTCCGAGGTAGCCATTGATGCAAGAGACTACATCATCGAACACTACGCCATTGACCTTTCTGGCTGCGATGTGGTGATTGGTTACCGTGCAGACGATTCCTATTTCCAATACGCAGAATCTTTCGTTTCCAACACACTCCCGCTCCGCAGTCTGAACAAAGCCCTTCGGCTTGGCAAACTTGGAGAGCAAACCGTTGTCATCTCTCAAAAAGGCTTTGACCGCTTGAAGTTCGTCGATGCGTATTCCGCCGATAAAAGCGAATACTATCCGAAGTTCCTTGGCAGAGACACCGAAGCAAGGGAGACTTATCGGAAAGAGATCAGGAAGAGCAAATCCTATCGGGATGATATCTTTGTCCTTGATATTCTGAGAGAGGAGATGCAAAACGATGACCCACGCATACAGCGAATCTTATTTGAGTAATGCGAAAGATAGATTATCCTCTTTCTTTGATTATCTGATCAATGACTGTGGTATGAAGCCGGACTGGACCTGTTCTCTGTTTATCAATACCGGTTATGCCGAACAGTTTGAACGAGGAAATCCCGCGTATGTTTCCGGGATGTCCGGTGTTGAGCTTGCCCGCGCTGTTGTTAAAACAGCCTACCGCAGCAAGGAACTTCCCGACCCTACCTATTCCGATGAGTGTTCTCCGGAATACTGGGCAGGATGGGCACTTGCTGAATATCAGTGGTTCACGGGACGTCGTTTCAAGGATATCTTCGAGCGGATTCCGATTTCTCAGATCATCGGTATGTATTCAGTATACCATGAGATGGATATCACAAGCTTCATTGATGCCATGGAGGAGAACTATTCAGCCTCCAACGGAGATGCGAAACTGAAACGGATACGTGAAAGCCGCGGTCTGTCACAACATGAACTCGCAGAGCAGTCGGGAGTCAATCTCCGCAATATTCAGATGTATGAGCAAAGAGGCAACGATATCGATAAAGCGCAGGCTCGTACGCTGTATAAGCTGTCCCGTGTGCTGGGATGTTCGATCGAAGATTTGCTGGAAAATCCTATGGAGTGAGTTTTTCTTTCTCCGAATAAAACTCCATCCCATCATCCAGCCGCAGACAGGCAAGTCTTCCGTCAAAGTATCCGCAGCCGCAGTCGATACCGATGGCATCATCACTGCGCCAGATACGGATTGGTTCTCCCTTTTGAAAATGGCAGGTCGGCGTATGACCGAACACCAAGGTGTATCCTTCCGGCACATACCATCCTGGCATCCATCGTTCCCACACGGTAAACTCCGTTTTGGAGTTGTAGTGATCTGCCATAGGTCGGTAATCTTCCTCCATTGATCCGTGGATGAGCTTGTACTTCTTTCCGTTCACTTCGATGTCAATATTCAGCGGAAGCGAGTGGAGATATTCGAATACTTCTGCACGCCATTCTTTTCGAATGTGCTTCAGATAATTGTGCGTCACCTCGCCGCCGTTGCGATACCACAGGTGAATTTCTTTGCTTTGACGGCGGCTGATGCTGTGTCGCTTTGCCGTTATGGGAAGAACATATCCTTTTTCAACTGCTTCCAGCATCATGTACTCATGATTGCCGAGGAGCATTTTTACATTCGGCATTTTCATAATCCGTCGCAAAATGCGGATGCCGTCCGGGTAACGGTCAACCACATCTCCGAGAATGTACAGCGTGTCCTCCGGCTGCAGGTTGATCTGCTTCAACACCGAATCAAACCGCTTGCTGTTGCCGTGGATATCAGACATAACATAGATCATTGTTTCTTTTCATGCATGGCTTTTGCTGCGGCGATGTCCTCATCGGTGATATCGAACGGAATCCGTCCGAGACGGACCGTTTCGCGCAGAAACAATTCGATAGCTTTTTCAAGAGTCAATCCCTGCGGTGCGAGGATTTCGGTGAGCTGTTTGTACAGCTCCTCGTCAATCTCAAAACACAGCGAGATCGTACCGTCGCCGTTGTTGATTTCTTTGACGTCCATGCTTACTCCTTCTTTGCGTTTTTCTCCATCTCGTCAAGTCTTGCCTGCAGTTCGGAGCGGAGCAGACTCCACTCGTCCGCTTCATCAAGACCACCAAGGCGCAGTTCCTCATCAATATCGCGTATGGCGACCACCAGCGTTCTTGAATCAAGGACATTTATGTATTTGCGGATGAAATCCCGCACAACGCCGGGCATATAGGTATGTCTGCCGATGGCGTACCGCAGTGCGCTGTTGACGATACATCCAAAATCGTTATCGAAGCAGAAGTCGAACCAATGTGCAGGACACAGGACAACATCGTTCATTCCATCCGGATCCTTGATCACATAACCAACGCTGTCCTTTTCGACTGTGTCAAGGATCTCATCGAAGTTATCGGCAAGCTCCTGACGGGTGATTCGCTTCATCTCATCAAGCGGCTGTAGGTATTTAGGGATAATCATTGCTACTCCTTATCCGTCACCGAAGATATCATTCAGTACATATTTGAATTCAATATCCGGTGACTTTTTGAAGTTCTCCATGTCGAGGAGAGCTTCATTTTTGTTTTTGAAGGCTTTCTCTATGACATACATCCGGTGATAGGTTACATCACCAACTTCTTCGATCATAAGCGGATAGCCCCAGCACATTCCTCCGAAGTCTACATACTCACCAACCGTGTTCTTGTACTGAAGATTCGTGAACTTCGCTCGAACACATCTGCGGTACTTTCCCTGATAAGACACCCATATGTGCGTGCTTTCTGCTCGGCTGCACTGCATATAGTAGGGGCGGTCCCAGGTATTGAGATGCTCCCACTCGTAGTCAGTGAGTTCGGTTGATGCGGCACCGAGGCATTTCACACGGGCAAGGAGTTTGTTTTCCTGATAGGCGGCATTGTATGTCACGCCATGGTTTCCTGCCTCGTAGCTGTCCCATGCTTCGATCAGTCGGGATTGGCTCTGCGCTGTTCTCTCATCACTTCGCAGTGCTTCAATGAAGGCTTTGACATTTTCCAAGGTTCCGATGTAATCGGTACTGAAGCTGCAGAAGCTGGGCGCTGAATAGTCATCAAGGGTCAGTTTGTATAGTTGCTTACTCATGGTTGTTGTCTCTTGTCTCGTTGCATCTTGTTCCGTAGTTCGGGCGGATCGTTCGTCCATGACGGAGAATCTCATCCAGCGTCACAGGCTCGTAGTTCCAGTACATACATCCGACGTTGTATATCTCGTTCCGGATGCCTTGGTTATTCAGCTGCTCAGCGAGATCAATCTCAAAGTCTGCCTCATAGGTGAAGTGACTGTGACCGTGCAGGTGGATTCCCTGATAGCGGTGTCCGTTGTACATCGGGATGAAGTAATGGCTGAGCACACATCGCCGTGTTGTTCCGTCTTCCAGCATTACGCAGATGTCATCGTAGTCTTTGACTGCTGCCAGTGCGTTCTTCGCCTTGGCATTGTTCAGAAATCTGTCGTGATTGCCCTTGATCAGAATGATCTGACCGTTCAGACTTTTGATGATGTTCAGTGCATCATCATTTTTTGTTTTCCAGATCATGTCACCGAGGACGTATACGAGATCGCCTCGGTCAACTTTCGCATTCCATCTGCGGACAAGCTCGGCATCCATCTCGTCAACCGTCTCAAACGGACGGTTATCAAAGCGAATAACATTTTCATGCCCGAAGTGGAGATCGCTTGTAAAATATATCTTGCTCAATGGATCATCTTCTTTCTGTGTGAACATTTTGAAAATTTTCGTCGTTTTGCAATCATACGATTGCATTTGTAATCATAATATGCTATACTATAAGTGAGAAACGTATTGGAGGTGTCATCATGACAAATTCGTTAATTCAATTCCGTGCAGATGAAACGATGCGAATCAAATCCGTCAGCATCTGCGAAAAGCTTGGTATCGATCTGCAGACCTATCTTCGTATGTGTATGTCCCGCCTTGTTCAGGAAAACGGAATTCCTTTTTCCATGAAGCTGGAGGCTGAACCGGTCAATCGCGGACTGGAAGCCATGAAGCGTGCAAGCCGTATTGCCGAGGAAAACGGCATCTCTGACATGAGCCTTGATGAGATCAATGCGGAAATCGCCGCAGCTCGTGAGTGAGGGCTGGCATGGTTTATTATGCTGTCATCGACACCAATGTGCTGATTTCTGCAATGCTCAAATGGAATTCGGTTCCGGGCAATGTTCTGGAGCTGATTTTCAGCGGCACCATTATCCCTGTACTGAACGATGAAATACTGAAAGAGTACCGCGAAGTGCTCAGCCGCCCGAAATTCAAATTCCCGTCTGACATCATCGACACCGTTGTCAGTGAAATGGAGCGGCTCGGTATCCGCGTGGATGCACCGGAGCTGGACATTACTCTGCCTGACCCGAAGGATCGCGTTTTTTATGAGATCGTCATGGAAGAGCGTCGCTCGACAGATACCTACCTCGTGACAGGGAACATCAAGCACTTTCCATCCGAACCGTTCATCGTAACGCCGAGACAAATGGTGGACATCATTATTGAGAACCTTGCAGACTGATCGCTGCCGAAAGCATTTATCGAAAGATAGATGCTTTTTCTTTTTCAAAGCTTTGCAGTTTCAATACTGTGGAATAAGAAGTGCATCTTGTCCACTCTTTTGTCAACGTGCCAGTGCCCGCAGTACCAGGCCTTGTAGTCGGTCGTTTCTTCAATTTGATCGAGCCAGTGTTCGGTACTTATGTCCACGGTGCTCTGGTCAATGCCGGAGAGAAACATCTCTATCGGTTCGTACTTGAATGGACAGGTATGTGAGAGTATGATATCAATCGGATTCGACGCAAGCTGGCTTTCAACATACGCTTTGATATCCTCGCCTGGCTGCTCATCCTGCCACCAACCGAAACCGCGCATCAGACGGTAGTATTTATCTACGCTGTAAGCTCCGCCGATTGCAATGTGTCGAAGACCTTCTATGTTGTAGATTTCTCCATCCTTTGCAAACAGCAGGTTGGGATATTCGCGTTCATACCATACCGTGCCGCCGTTCCACTCTTTCTCGATGTATGTGTCGAGCGAAGCGGGGCGCATTTCGTGATTGCCGTGGATGCAGAGGAATGTGGGTGTAACGAAGGTGAAGGTTTTCTTGAAACGCTTGTCTTTCCATCCGCCATAATAATTGGCGCCAACGTCTCCGAGAAGGATGACTGTGTCATTGTCTGTTAGGTCATGCGTTTCGCAGAACCGAATGATTTCATCGTTCGAGCCATGCAGGTCGCCTGTATAGTATATCATTTGTGCTCTCCTTTCGTGGTATTCTGTATAGTATATCGAAGAAGTGTTATCAAACACGATCCATTCAGAAAACAAACAGAAACAATCGGCAATCGCCAAACACTTCCGTAAAAATTATATCAAACAGATTCGTATTTGTCCTGCATTTTTTGAAATCATAATCGTTTCTGCAGAAATCATAATAAAATTGTGCAAAAAGACGGCGCGTCAGTATGTGACACGCCGTCTTTCAATCGATATTCGTTTCAGCCTTTCATGTACCTTTTGAGTTCATCATAGAAGTTTTCACGGGTTCCGGCCATGATTACAACAATGATCTTGTCCTCCACATACTCGACTCTGTATGCCAGCTCGTAGTTCGTTTTGTTATAGAAAATGTCATAACCGTATATACCGGAAAGATCTCCGTTTTTTGCTTCGCCAACGGTGTGATCCTCCCTGATTCTGTCGATCGCTTCTTGATACAAGCCTTTCAGCTTTTTATCTTTCAGCTTCTTCAGAAACTTCGCTGCCGGAGGTAAGAATCTGACTTCAGTCATCCTTTTCCTCCTCATCACCGAAGATGTCATCATAGGTAGAATATTCACCGCTGCCGTGCGCTGCTTCTTCAGCTTCCGCTATCATTGCTTCGACGGCAGGTCTTACCTTTGCCTGTTTTGCTTTGAATTGTTTGAGAAGTTCTGCACCTTCAAGCCCCTGCGCAATAAGGTCAGCAAGAATCTGTTCGGCGAACTCTCCGCCTGCATTCTGTCTCGCAGGACGAATCACAAGTTCATTTCCGCGAACAATACACTCTGCTTCGTCTGAGAAGCCGAGCATTGCAAAGAACTTCTGCGGTATAGTAATCTGTCTTTTGGAAG
>JAFQDR010000045.1 GCA_017415945.1 Oscillospiraceae bacterium | reverse complement strand
CAGTTCGTTTTTGACGGAGTTACGGATATTGATGAATGTGATTTCCGCTGACACCCACATCATGAGCTGTGCGAGCAGGATCACCATCGCCATCACGAAAAAGCCGGTGAAAGGAACTACACTGTCACCGCGTTCATTCTTCAGATACCGGATCATTTCCAGTACCTCTCGGATACTCCGGCTGCCGTGGATTTCAGCGTCATCGGAAGACCGGTGATCTGCCAGAACCCGCCAAGCTCAAGATCTGCTGTTACAGTAAGATAGAACGGGGTTCCAAGCTGGATCGCCGTGGAGCATCCTTCTTTGGTGATGTAACTGGTATCCACATGGTATGTCAGATTGTCTGCTTTACCGAGATTGGAGCTGAGGAAGTTCACAAGTGCTGTGGTATCCTCATCCACTTTACCGGCAAGCTGGATCTGTCTTGTAACCTGATCGGCTGCGGCATCCAGCTTCTGCTTGGTCATGATCACAGCGAGTACATCCATAATGACCGCCAGTGTGATGACAACAACCAGAATATATACGACCGTGCTGATGTAGTTCGCCTCAGCACGGTCATTCGTTGTATGTTTCCGTATTGAATGAATCATGTCAAACACCCCCTTCAGGATTCTGATGGGAAACAAAAAGGCCGCATCACCATGATTTTCTCCGGAGAGAATTCATTGTAATACGGCCATTAGCTATAACTTTGACTGTAAATATTATATCAGATCGTTGTGTAACTGTCAAGGAAACTTCTGTATAACTTTTGTATAACTCCTGTATAACTTCTGTATAACTTTCGAAATTTTCTTTTAGGAGCCATAATTTTGCCGGATAATTCTCGCAACAATGCCGTATGCAATGCGTCTTTCTGTATTGATCTTGGTCAGAACAAAACTGATCTCATCCCGTTTACCCGGAGTTCGGGGATCATAACAGGTTTCCGCAATAGCATTGACACCGTTAGATAGACGGATATACAGTCGTCCGCCATGGATGTCCGTAATGACTCCTGCATATCTGGCCTGCAGCGTACATTTATTCAGCTTCTCCAGCATTTCCGCATCGGTGATGCTGCGGATATCCGCACGGATCCGGAGATTCTCAATGTTATCACGATTCTGGACATCCGTGACTCGTACAAGAATCCGGTCGCCGATGCGGTAGTAATCATGACAGTCACCCATCCAATCCCATGAAATATCTCGGGCGATGATGGGACATTCCACACCGAATACCTCTACGCGGATCACCTTTTCAGCGACTGCAATCACACGAGCCTGCACAACACGGCCTTCGTAGATATGATAAGAACCATCGCTCTTCTGATGTTCATAGAACATGCTTCGCTTTCGCATCATTGCTTCCTTACGGCTTGCAACGATCGTGCGTTCCTCCGGATCAATTCCTTTGATAATAAAGTCGATCTCGGCACCGAGCATGGTTCCCACAATCTTGTCTCTGCGCACGTTGATGTCGCCCAGATCAGGATCGTCAATGAGGTTAATGTTCATTTCTTCATACGGGATAACCACCCGGAAATCCTTATAGTATACCACTACAAGGTGATCTCCGTTGGGGGTTCTCTCCATTGCATCCATTCTGCCTGTCAGAATCCTGCGGGCACGATGGGCATTGCGAAGTTCAAACCAGATGCTGTTTTCACGGTCCTCATCCGTTTCAACGACATCTCTGGCTTCGACCGTGAGAATGTCTTCCGCACGGAGAACGTCATCTGCTCGCTTTTCGTTTTTTTCTTCAACCTTTTCATCGAGCATTTCTTCCACTTCGGGGTCTGTTTTCTTTTTGGCTGGCATAAAATTTTCCTCCTGTTAAAATAGATTGCTGATATCAACAGCTTCAAATTCCGGCATCGCATTGCCAGTGTGGGCTTTGGGTGTGGGCGGCGGAGTTTCCTTTACGGGAGCTTCGCTGATAGGTTTGGGAGTCGGATCCGGCTCGGGTTCCCGGGTATCTGCTTCGCTGCTATGTGCCCATGCAGGGATATGATCCACCGCCTTGCAGGGAGTGAGCTTCTTCGACTCCGGATGCAGTGTGTAATCGAACTTATCTACCTTCAGCACCTTTTGCCCTCTCAGAATGACCAGTGCTTTTTCCAAAGGAAGACGCAGAACTTCATCCGGTGTGAGGAGTTTGCGCTTACCGATAGAGGTAGTTTTCCGATACTCCGGGGTATAATCGGAGATGCGCCAGGTTCCCAGCTGCTTTGCTTTACTGGATACACCAATGGTGACATCCCCGGTACGGTTTGAAATAAAGGTGGCGGTCAGCTCATCGGTACACCCGAGAAAAAGCTGGGTATCACAGTTGCCGAGAATCTCCTGCCACTGGTTCTGCGGGTATCGGTTCTGGAGCTGCGCGAGATTCTGAAATATGATGGAGATGTTCAGGCCACGGCTTCGGACTGTGCTGATCTTCTTACAGAAATCCGGTATCGTACCGATATTCGGGAACTCATCGCAAACAAAGGTAACGGGTACGGTCAGTTTTCCGCCAACACAGTGCTTGTCAGCATATCGGACCAGCTTGATGAACAGGAACGAGAAGAACAGTGACGACAGGAAATCGAATGTGGAGTCCTGGTCGGAAGTAATACAGAAATACGCACACTTCTGATGCCCGGGAAGCTCCAGATCAATATCATCAGAGCCGGTCATTTCACAAATCAGACTGTTCTGGAATACCTGAAGTCTGGAGCCGAGTCCGATGATGATGCCGCCGCGCACCGATTCGGCTGCCTGTTTGAAGATGTTGTACGGTGCCTTCGCAGGGTGAGCGATTGGAAGGATACTGAAGAGCTTGTTCAGACCAGCCTCACTGCTGACCGTGAGCAGCTTATATACCTCACCCATGTTCCGATTCTCTTCGGGGTACTCACGCATAACATACAGTACCAGTGCTTTGAGCAGATTGGCTTCCGAATTGTCCCAGAAGGGATCGCCCTTGAGGGAACCGGTATTTTTGATAATGACATCTACCAGTGTCTGTGCCATAATCTCCTCGCCTTCGGTTTCTGCAAGGAAGTTCCATGAATCGGAGTGTTCGGGGCTTACCAGGTTGAAGACCTTGACCAGATACCCGTTGTCCTCCAGATACTGTGCCATGTCTTCGTACAGTTCCGACTTCGGGTCCGTGACCACAAGACTCTCACCGCGTTTCACGGTCTGGAAGATCATATTGCGGGCAAAGGCACGGGACTTCATGGTGCCCGAGGCTCCGAAGACTGCGATATTCCGATTCATTCGGCTTTTCAGCGGAAGGCATACAGCTTTTCCATTAAGCTTCCCGAGAATCGTTCCGTCCGTTTTTTTGGGGTCACAAAGCTCCAGAACTTCACGCAATTCCACATCTGTCATGAATCCGGATGTTCCATAGGTACCTTTATTGGAATAGGAGAGATTCCGCTCCTGATCCATAACTTCACCGTCGTTGTCTCCCGAATACATCATATAGAAAATCAGTATTGCGAGAGCACCGAGGCAGATACCCACACCGTATAGTCCATACGGGAATGAAAAAAGTCCGTCAATACAGGCGGACAGTTCAAAGGATGGATAGGTGGGTGAGCCGATCTGACCGGCTGCCTGCCACACTTTATAGTTAAGTATGAGCTGGGAGATAAATCCTCCGGCATACAGAACCACAGCAAGTGCGGGCAAAGCAAAGATCAGCTTCCACGATTGTTTTCTCATGACGCACCACCTCCGTATGGGATCTTGAACAGCTCGGCTGTCTTACGGGCATCAATGGTGCGGATCGTGGCAAGATCTCCGAAATACCTCTTGAGAAGTTCTGCCTGGAAGTCAAAGCAGATGACGATAAGTTTCAGATGACCGACATCCGCACCTGCTTTCAGATTCCGGATCCGCTTGAGATCCATATCACACGCAAACAGTACAGCGGTCCTGTCATCTGCATATCCGTCACAATCAAGGGAGTTTGGGCATGGCTGCAGATTCATCTTCTGAAGAACCGAGTATTTCAGCCGCTTCATAGAATCACTCAGAAAGTTCATGCGAAGAAGGAAATCTCCTTCCATTGTGACCGGGATATAGCACATGGATTCTGTCATCTCATCAATGCGAAAATACTGATCCTGCTTTCTGCCTTCACTCTTCAGCATTGTGAGGGCAAGATCCATATTGTGTCCCAGCATAATCTGATGAACTTTTGTGTGGAGCTTGGATCCTATCAAACTCAGAGCGCGGTCTTCCGCTGCTTTCTCCCATTTGTTCAGACCAGCACCCATATTATACAGAAGAAAATCTCCCCTGCAGCACCGTAACAATCCGTTGAATCTGGTATTGTTGATCTTAATACCGTCTTCACTGATATCCTTCACCTCATAAGAAGTGTAGTACCTCGACTGTGAAGACTGTGAGGAGTCTGCGAGGGGAGCATACAGCTTTGGCTTGTCATCAGGAAATATTGCGGCACCGTTTTTGTACATCATTGTCACGATCTCAGACGAATGCAGATTACGCCGACGATGCATCAGATCCAACCGTACTTTATTCGCTTTATTTCCGACTGCGAAAAAGTCTGCGAAACGGGCCGGATATGTACTGGCAAGATAGTGTTTTCCACGAGGCTTCAACCTGTATCCTTCCAGATCGTCCTTACAGCAATATATAAGCATGTACTCCTGCATCAGATCATAAAGGCAGTTCTGAACGTACTTGGGCGATCGATCCAATCGACTGAGTGCGACAGGAGAGATCTCTCCCGATAAGGCTGTAAGGTGTAATATTTCGTCCTTCAGCCGTGTAATATCTGATTCTTTTTCCATATCATGTCCTTTCTGATTTCTGTACCGACAGCCTGTTAATCCGGTTCGAATTACATGGCTTTGTCAAATCGTTTCATATAATATAGGTATGTCTGGAATTGAACCAACGGTTTTTTCAGGGGTTTTCCAGACGAAAATTCCCGCTTTTCACAGGATTTCAGAACCTATCGGATATGGTGATCTCCGTTCTGCAGTTCTCTTGAAAGCGAGATGTATGGAGAATCTCACAACATCCCATATTATCATCATGAAGAAAGAATAAGGCAAGGATGTCTATGACTTTCTTGACCTCAATATTATCATAATCCCGAACCATCCGTACCGGTGTTTCTCTGGGGTAACAATGGCAGATAGTTACTCGTGCAGAATCGAATTTATGAGGTGGATGGGTTTCATGGTACCTCTGCAAACACCACATAAGCGGCTCGGTTATAAAGGAGCAGTTTGTATTGTCAGGCTTCTTCAACGGCAATGTCGGAAGGGTAATATAGACCTTCCCCCCATGCTCCTCTACATAAAAGTCGTGCGTATTGCATACCTGGGTAATCAGGGCTTCCTTATTTACAACGGATGTCTGGAGAAGGAGTCTCCTTGCATTCCGACACAGAAGTTCAAGATTTAAGGTAGTCTGAAGAAGTTCTGTTTCCAGTGCAGAAGGATTTACACCGACTTTTTTGCTTGCCTGTTCAAAGCCTTTCATAATGTGATCAGCACGACGGCTGTATGCATGTAATTTTTTTTGAAGATCGGACACAGCTATTCTTCCTTTCGTTTGTAATAAGTTGTTCTTCCACCAGGAGCTGTGATACAGTACGCGGTTATATTGGGAATCTTTATTTGAGGAATCTGATCGATGTTCTCAATGGCAACAAGCCGTTTTGGGGGATTATCGCATTCGGGTACCGATTTACTGATGACATATTCCTGACCGACAGGAACGTAGATAATCTCATAATCCGCGCCGTCAGCAAAGAAACAGACGATTGCGGGAAATTCACCGGGAGTAAAGTAATCGGCACGAGGAAGAAAATCATCGAATACCCACATGGCTTCCTCTACTCCCTCGCGCTTGTTTTCCAGTGCCTTTTCGCTCAGTGCTACATATTCCATACTGCGGATCAATCTGTTTTCCCGCTGAAGTTGAGTGATTAACGTATTGAGCACCGACGGTCCCAGTTTGGTCAAACTGAGAAGCTGCTGAAATGGCAATGCTCCGGCGATGTCAAGAAGCTTCAGAATCATTTCTTTATGCAATCTTTGGTTTGATGCTATTCCTTTCATGAATTTCTCCTTGTCGTTATTGACGCATAATCTGCGCCTTGCGTTATGATTTTTGATGTGTGGTTGTCGTTATGTATACGTTATTTATACGTTGTCCGGGGATATGGCAGATAACTCGTCGATAGGTGTGTTATAATTGACGTTTTGCCTTGCCCGCTCCACAATTTCCTTCAGTTCGCGTCTATCGGTGGTGATCAGTTCTTTTTCAAGCTCGGATGCCTTGAATTCCACGGTGATATTATTGTTGTTCGTGGAGATCAGACCATTGCCGCGCTCAAAATGCGTGATCGCCATTG
>JAFQDR010000007.1 GCA_017415945.1 Oscillospiraceae bacterium | reverse complement strand
TCGCCCTTGTTCAAAATGGTATCCCTGCGCTCCCTATGACTGCATCCACCACGATCGTCGTCAAGGAAGCTATTCGAGTTGTGCGAGAACTTGAGAACTCCCGCGCATCTATTTTAGCACAAATGCAAACGTTTGCCAAGTCCCTTCCCGAATATTCTTTAATTCGCAGTATGGCTTGTGTTGGAGATACGCTTACTCCGCTTGTTATTGCTGAGATAGGCGATGTTAGAAACTTTCACTCCAAGCACGCACTGATTGCTTATGCAGGAATTGACGCGCCGCCTTACCAATCCGGTGGCTTTTACGGAACGGAGCGACATATCTCAAAGCGCGGTAACGGTTATTTGCGCAGAGTTGGCTTTGAGATTATGCAATGCAAGCTTCGATTCAAACCCGAAGGTGACGTTGTGTACGAATTCGTTCAGAAGAAGCGCTCCGAAGGCAAAAGCGGCAAGGAGGCTATGGTCGCCGGCATTAACAAATTTCTTCGCATTTACTACGGCAAGGTCACCGAGCTGTACCGTGAATTAGACGCTTAAATACATACAACTGAATACCTCTCGGGCGAAAAAAATCATCCCTTTTTCGCCCTTTTGGTGCTTCCCAAATTGCCTAGAAATTTTTTTCAATTATTTTCTAAAAATCTATTGACTTTTCTTAGCAGGTTTGCTTACAGCGGTGCATCCGGTTACGCATGAAGCCGCCACACATCGGCACACGCGGTGCACACGGGCAACGGTTGCTTCCTGTGGGAACTTGTTCGTCTGAAAAGAAGATGCGCCCGTGTGCCTTTTGGGGCGGTCACAGGCGATTAAGCAAACTAAAGTGGTCATGATTATGATTTGGTACATGACCACTTTTGCGGGGAGTCGTGTTTTCCGACGCCCTCGCGTTTCGGCGCTGTTGACAAAGTCCACCAACCATAATAAAAAGCCTGTCCTCCAACAGAAAAATAGACTCAACAACAGAATAGTCAAACGGCGGGGATTTCTCTCCAGGTATTTCACCAACCGTTTCAGATTCAATGCACATGCGGACAGGAGGCATTGCTCAGTGACTTTTTCAATGCCTCTTTTGCGTGTGCGTTTTAAATTATGCCGCTCTTTCTGATGCGAGAAATTCCCTTCACACCATATCTTTCTCAACCGAATTGCAGTGTAGTACTCCGGTGTGCCGATGTTCATACTCTGCTTTTGACGCATTGCTTCATGCAGATGCCTTGTGATTCTTCGTGGATGACTGGGATTGCTGCAGCAGTTCTGACGGCACGGACATGAATTGCAATCGGATTTTTTTGCCTGATACCGTTTGGTTCCTTCGCCTTTACGGTAACTGGTGAATTTTAACTTTTTTCCGCATGGGCAGATATATGTATCTATCTCATCATCATATTCTCACAGAACGCATCGATATTGTCAAGCCGCTGTGGTGGGAGAAGCAGACCACTACGCTGACGGATACCGACCGCAATTATCTGATGCTATACCTTGAAGATAAATACGGACTGACCAGCGAAAAAAAGATAGAGAAGGCAATCACCATTGCTGCCGACAACAGAAAGTACCATCCCATTCGTGATTGTTTGAACACGCTTGTTTGGGATGGCGAAGAACGGATCAAATATGCGCTGACAAGGTATCTCGGCGCTGAACAGTGCGCATACACATATCAGTGCCTGCTTCTGTTCATGCTCGGCGCGATCAGCCGTGTGTTTACGCCGGGATGCAAGTTTGAGGTGATGCTTTGTCTGGTAAGCGGTCAGGGCGCAGGGAAATCAACATTCTTCCGATTGCTGGCAATGCGGGATGAATGGTTCTCCGACGATCTGAAAAATATCGATGATGACAATGTGTACCGCAAGATGCAGGGACATTGGATCATTGAAATGTCGGAAATGATTGCCACAGCCAATGCAAAGAGCATTGAGGAAATCAAGTCATTTATCAGCCGTACAAAGGAAACCTACAAGATTCCGTATGAAACCCATCCTGCAGACCGTCTGCGGCAATGTGTGTTCGGCGGCAGCTCTAACACAATGGATTTTCTTCCGCTTGACCGAAGCGGGAACCGACGGTTCCTGCCCATCATGGTGAACACAGAAAATGCAGAGGTACATATCCTGGAAGACGAAGCTGCTTCCAGAGAATATATCCATCAGATGTGGGCAGAAGCCATGGTAATCTATCGGAGCGGAGACTTCAAGCTGACATTGTCGAGCGCTATGAATCGGGAGTTAAAAGATCTTCAGAAGCAATTCATGCCGGAAGACACAAAAGCCGGCATGATACAGACCTTTCTTGATAATTTCAGCGGCACACAGGTATGCTCCAAACAGATTTATGTAGAAGCACTGCACCATGCGTTTGAAGAACCGAAGCAATGGGAGATTCGAGAGATCAACGACATCATGAATAACAGCATTGAAGGTTGGAGACCGTTTCCAAATCCAAGGTTCTTTGATCAGTATGGCAAGCAGAGAGGATGGGAGAGAATTCCCATCTCCGGAAACACACTCCCGGAAACGGACGATGAAATTGAGGATGTTTTCGGTGCGCAAGTCCCCAAACATGAGGAACAGCTGGAGCTTCCGTTCTGAAAAATCACAGCGCGTTGCCAGCATGTTTCCACCGCGTTTCCATGTCCTGTTTCCACATATATTATAAATAACCCTTTATTTATAAGGATTATTATTTTATGGAAACGAAAGCAACGGAAAAATACAAGAAAAAACTTTTCAGAAAGGAAAAGCCCGACAAGGGTATGTCAGAGGTTTTTTGAGGTCCGTTTCCAGACTTCGTTTCCAGGCATATTCCTTGACGGGCAATATTCATTTTTGGAGGAAAATGATGAATCAGAAAGAAAATACAACTATCAACACACAGCCTTGTTATCGCAAGGTGATTGGAAATACCACCTATGTGGTGCGAGTACATTTCAGTGAGACGGCGAAAGAGACGTTGGAGGATAAGATTAAGAGGTTGGTAAGGGGGGAGGTGGTTAGATCATACGCGAGCGAAGGAAATGCTCATTTAGCAATGAAGTGAGACTGACTATTGGCTTCATAGTCGTGTTATATCGAAGGAAAATTCAGAGCAATCTTTTTTTCGATCTTATTGTTTTGGCTGCTGATCAGATAGATGGTTTCTCCAATCCTTTGGCGGAATACCGTAACATTCGGTAAACCGTCTTGTAAAATAAAGCGGATCCGCGAAACCGACAGCTTCGGCAATTTCTCTGATTTTCATATCCGTTTCCGAGAGCAGCTGCTGCGCTTGATCGAGTCGGTAGCGATTCAGCCACCCGATCGGACGCATACCTGTTTTCTTCTTAAATACTCGTGAAAAATAAGAGATGTCAAGTCCGATGGTGTTTGCAATATCCTGTGCGGTGATCGGTTCACTGCTGTGGTTGGTCATAAAGAAAATAGCTTCAGAAACGTAATCTCGTTTGTTTCTTGTAGATTGATCAACAGGGACGATCAGTGAAAGGAGTTTGTAGACCAGAGAGGTACATTCAAAGCGGGATGAAAGCGTTTCGTCGGGAATGAATTCCAAAAGGGCTTCAAAGGTGTGTTCTATTACAAGCGGTGCACGGACTGTGAGTACCGGTTGGGATTCATCAATTCCCATGCTGTGAAGATATGTTTCCAGATTTGGCGCACCGATGGATACCCAATAGATGCTCCAAAAGCTGCCGGGATCGGCATAATATCGGATCTTGCGGTTCGGATATGCAATGAACAGATTTCCTTTCTCAAGGCGGTATTGAGTTCCGTCCGTTTCATAAAATCCGCTTCCTTCTTTCATAAAAATCATCCAGAAATGATCTCTGTTCGACGGACCGAAACGGTGTCCCGGCGCATCCAATCGTCTGCCGCAGCAGTACAGACGCAAGTCTCCAACAGAACTGTCATGATACAGCTTTTCTATAAATTCCATAAAGGATATTCTCCTGCTCCTGTATTTATCTCTTCTTTACCTCATTATAAAACATAAAGTCGAAAAAGTCCATAAAAACATCAAAAATTGCTATGTTTTTTGAAGGAATATTCTGTATAATATAAGTAGTAAATAACAACATCGGTGGTGATTGCAATCGAATATCTGTTTTTATCGCTCTCCGTTGTGTCTGGCAGTGCAAAATCCGCGTTTTCCAAGCTGCTCAGTCCATACAGCAAAACCTCAGAACACTTCGGAATCACGAATGCAGTCCTGTCTATGACAGCGGCGGCGGTTCTGTATCTTCTGAACGGCGGGGACGTGGATTTTCATCGGACACACAGTATTATGCTCGGTGTGCTGTTCGGAATCTGTACCACGGCGGCGCAGTATCTGTATATGCGTGCGATGGCGCACGGTTCCGTTTCCGTGGTGACGTTCATTTATTCCTGTGGATTTCTACTGCCGACAGCGGCGGGAACGCTGTTCTGGTCGGAGCCTGTAAAACTGCCTGTGGTCGGAGGTTGTCTGCTCTTACTGTTTGCATTTTTCCTCTGCGGTAAAAAATGGGAGGCCTGTGATGTCGAAAAACAAATCGGATGTCTTGTTTATCCGTTTCTTGCCATGATCTGCTCCGGATTGCTTGGGATTTTGCAGAAAGTACATCAGACCTCATTGGAGCGTGCGGAAACAGGAACGTTTCTTGTTGCTGCATTTTTGGTATCTTCGGTATTGTCAGCAGCGATTGCTCTTTGCGGCAGAACGCAGAAAAGCGAACATACACTGCCGCTTGCGCGCGTGTCGCTATTATCCTGCATCTGCGGTGCTTTTGTCGGCGTGGCAAATCATGTTAATCTGCTGTTGTCGGGTGCACTCCCCGCGGCGACGGTCTTTCCGATCACCAACGGCGGTGTCGTCGTGCTGTCGGCAATTCTCGGACGATGCGTATTCCGAGAACGGCTGACAAAATCGGCGTATGTCGGAATCATTCTCGGACTTTTTTCGATTGTGATAATCGGAATTTTCAAATAATTTATAAAGGACGGATACAACTATGAAGAAGAAAAATCGAATCACAGCATCGGTACTCCTTGCGGGACAGCTTTTGTCCATAGCATCCTGCGGCGGTGAAATTGCGGTCGAAACACAGGCTGTGGATACAGGCATTGTGACAGAAACAGAGGCAGTTACGGAGGAGGCATATTCCATGCCTGAGGTCAATATGAACGGGTGGGAGCTTTCCATTCTCAATTATGATGAAACAGGGCTGACTTGGGCAAACACGCGTATTTGTGTAGAACAAGCAGACGGCGACATTCTTAATGATGCACTATATAACCGTAACCTCTTACTCAGGGAAACTTTCAATTGTGACATTTCAGTTAAAGAAGTCAATGATGTCGCAAATCATGTGGAAAATCTTGTACTTGCAGGTGATAACACATATGATATTTTTGTTCGTTCTGAGTCAAACTCTGTCGCGTCCTATTTACCGTTTGTTATTGACTGGAATGAAATCCCACATTTGCAGTTAGACCAACCATGGTGGAATCCGGATGCAACTTCCGTATATAATATTGGCGGAATTCAGGCTGCACTTGCCGGAAACATGAGTTTATCAGCAGTATCTCGGGCTGTATGCATGGTATTCAATAAAAATGTTTGGACGCAGTATGGTGATCCTGATATGAATCTTTATCAACTGGTAGAGGATAACACATGGACGGTTGACCGTTTTTTGGAGATAACCAAAAGCGTATCCCAAGACCTGAATGGGGACGGAAAAATGGATTCACAAGACTTATATGGTTTGAACATGGGGCGTGGTTTTAAAGGCTATATCGCTTCTGTTCTGACAGGCGCAGGCTTGAATTTCACACAGTTGGATACGGACGGTAATTTACAATTTACACTTCACACAAATGAGAAGAGTCTTTCGCTTGTTACAAAACTGATGGATGCATTATCCGATGATGGTTTCTATTATAATGAGGATACCTCGGTTCATGGATTTGCTCCCTCAGACTTTTTCAAAAACGGACACGCGCTGTTTACACAGGGGGTGCCGCATGATATCTATAAGCTTCGTGATATGAATGATGATATCGGTATTCTGCCGATGCCGAAACTGAATGAATCACAGGTAAAATACTATGCAGCAGCGTGGGGTGGCGCAGTATGGACATTGTCTAAGACGTTTGACATGGAATATGCTGATAATCTTGGTATTTTGCTGGATGCAATGAGTTATGTGACTTATCGTGATGTGATCCCTGTATACAAAGAAATTGCACTGAAAGCCAAGACCACACGTGATGATGATTCCGCAGCAATGCTTGATATTATTTTTGATTCGATTTATTTTGATTTTGGTACCAATATCATGTATGATCCACTGCTTGCAAATACATTTCTTGTCGATCTTTGGAGAAAGAAATCCTCCGATGCGGTTGTTTCCACAGCTGAAAAATATATGCCGAAAATCGAAAAATTTATTGAAGATCTGTATGAAGCAGCGGGAGAAGTATCGTAATGGGGTTGATTTACCAAAATATTGATTTTCACAACGTATGTGATTTTCTGCCGGATGACGGAAAACCCGGAAAAATTTGGACAAGAGTTCCCTTGGATGTTAAGGCACAGCTTGAGATGGGAATGTCTGATATGATAGCTATTTCTGCAGTTACTGTTGAACTTCGTTTTGTTTTACTTGGTGACAGGGCTGTGCTCCATCTTGCAAAGCAGAGACCGGATGACGGGTATATTCATCATGTACATGTGTTTTATGGTGGAATACAAGGCGGGTGGAGTGATCATGCAATCTCACGTTGTATAGAAGGTGACTGCGGAGATATTGTGATTGAACGCCCGAAAAATATTGAAACATTAAGAAAAATGTCTGATCTTGCACAGGAAAATTTTTCACCCGAAGTTGTTCGTGTGATTTTTGACCGAGGTTATTATCGTTATCTTGGTGTTGACGGCGATATCCGAGCACCTCTGCCGCATGAGTATCCAAAAGAAACGCTGTTGACTTATGGTTCATCTATTACTCAGGGTTCAAATTCCATCGACTCTTCTCATGCATGGCCTTCGTTGCTTGCAAAAGACTTACACATGGATCTTCGTAATCTTGCTTTTGCAGGCAGTTGTGCAATGGAAGATTCTATTGTCGATTATTTGGCATCAGAGGGGGAAGCACAGCGTTGGTCAATGGCGGTGTTGGAGTTAGGTATCAACGTATTATTCTGGGAGGAATCAAAGATTCGAAAACGTGTTGAAAATACAATACGACAGATCGCAGGCAGGAATCCCAATAAACCGGTATATGTCATCTCACCGTTATTCTGCGAAGACGATTTTCATGGCGGAAATCAAGCACAGAGATGGCGAGATATTATTAAAGAAATTGCATATCAGCTCGCATATTCCAATGTTATTGTTATAGACGGATTGGAATTGCTTGACAATATTACTTTATTATCAGCTGATGAGGTTCATCCAAACATATATGGAGTAGCACAGATTGCTGAACGTTTGATTGAAAAAATCAGAAAGGATAAAATATGAAGACTTTTAATGGCTACACGCGCGGCATCGGTATTGGCGGCTGGCTGACAAATTACAAGCGCATGGCACAGATTCCCAAAGACAAGCAGATGGATGTTACCATTGGCGATATGGAACATTTTGCATCCTATATCACAGAATGGGACGTTGCAAATATCGCATCGTTCGGCATCGATCACATTCGTCTGGCATTTGACCAGCTGGCACTGGAAAAATTTGAAGAACCGTATGTCTACCGTGAGGAGGTATGGGAACACATTGACAAGTTCCTTGTCTGGGCAAAAAAATACAATCTCAATGTCATTCTGAATCTGCATCATGCCTTTGGCTGTTACTGTGACTGCGGGATGGATAAGCCGCTTCTGGAAACGGAGGAATACCGTGAACGTTTTGTTGAGCTGTGGGTACGATTTGAAAAGCGTTACCATGATATGGGCAACGAGATCTTGTTTGAGCTGATGAATGAGGTGACAGATTCCAAGTCCGAAAAATGGATTACGCTATACAAGGAAACGATTGCACGCATCCGTGAATTGAACCCAACACGTCTTATCATGATTGGGGCTGCATCCTGGAACAGTGTTGATAAACTAAAGGATCTGGAAATACTCGATGATCCTAATGTGGTCTATACATTTCATTTTTATGCTCCCGGAGAGTTTACACATCAAAGAGGCGTTCTGACAGGAAATCACTATTACAACCGCGATATGAAATATCCATCGGATGTTGAACCGTACCGTGACTGTCACCGGGTAATGTACAACAATTCCAATGCTTATGCCGGTTATGAATGCATTGACCGCAAATGGATCTTCGATCAGATGGCACCTGCGAAAGCCTTCATCGAAGCACATCCCGATGCGATCCTGACCTGCGGTGAATTCGGAACCATTAGACACATCAAAAACGAATACCGTGAGAACTGGTTCCGCGATGTCATTGCGTTCTGTGATGAAAATGAAATCCCGATCACGATCTGGAATTATCTTTCCACTCCGTATGACGGAAACCGCTTCAGTCTCGTCGATGATGATTTCAGAAAACCGGTCAGCGAGAAGATCATTGATATGATTCGTATCAAGTGATGTTCAGATCATGCTTGCTCTCAAAAAGAAATTTCTGACATTCAGTTACGATGACGGTGTAACACAGGATATCCGCTTGATCGAAATTCTGAATCGATACGGACTGAAAGGCACATTCAATCTCAATTCGGGTCTGTTCGGATTAAATGATATGCGCATACGAGAGGATGCTGTTATCTCTCACTGCAGGCTGAAAAAGGAGGATATCCGCTCAGTGTATGAAGGACACGAAATCGCTGTCCATACATTAACACATCGTGATCTTGCATCGCTATCCGATAAAGAAGTAGTCTGGGAAGTTGAACGGGATCGAATGACCTTGTCTGATCTTGTTGGTTATGAAGTGACAGGTATGGCATATCCGTATGGTTATCACGAAGGAAATGACCACACATCAGAACTGATAAAGTATCAAACAGGAATTCAGTATGCGCGCACAACAAAGCAGACACTTTCCTTTGATCCACCACACGATCTTCATCAGATGGAACAAACTATTTTTCATTGCGATTGGGATAATTTATTTCATCTTGGTGAAAAATTCCTAACCATGAAACCGACGTATCCACAGATATTCTCTGTTTGGGGTCATTCCTATGAGCTTGACATCCGGGATAACTGGGATCGGTTTGAACAGTTTTGTCAGATGATGGCTGGAAAAGAAGAAATTCATTATGGAACTAATATGGATATATTCCTATTATGCCGATAGTTCTTTATATAAATACGATTCTTGTTGAGGATTTTGGATTATGAAAATCTACAATGTAACCGAATACGGCGTCGTTGCAAACGCCGAATACCTGCAGACCGACGCGCTGCAGGCGGTCTTTGACCTCTGCCGTGAGGGCGGCGGCAAGATCATCTTCCCTGCCGGCACCTACCGCACAGCCGGACTTTACATGCATTCCGACACGACGGTATATCTGGAATCGGGTGCACATCTGGTCGGCTCGGACAACTGCGACGACTACCGCGTATTCCCGTTCCCAGAAGGTGTCAAGGATTACTCCGACATGCTTCTGCTGCTGCAGTACTACGGCAAGCCGTGGGACGAATACCGCCGTTCCATCATTTCGGCATACGGGGAGCACAATCTTGCCATCATCGGTGAGGAAGGCTCCGTCATCGACGGCGTGCATTGCTATGACCCCAACGGTGAGGAAGGCTACCGCGGTCCGCACATGATCTATTTCACGAACTGCGACAACATTACGCTCCACGGCTACACGGCGCAGTATGCGGGCAACTTCATGCACCAGCTTGACAAGTGCAATCATACGACAATGACCAATGTCACCTGCATCGGCGGATCGGACGGTATCCATCTGCACTACTGCGATGACACGCTGATCGACGGCTGTGTCTTCCACACGGGCGATGACTGCATCGCGGGCATTTACGTTACCAATCTGCGTGTCCGCAGATGTGAGCTGAACACCTCCTGCGACGTCTTCCGCATCGGCGGCGTTCACCTGCTCGTCGAGGACTGCCACATCCACGGTCCGGGCATCTGGCCGCACAGAAAGACCGTTGTCCGCGGAAAGAACGATGAGCTACCGCAGAACGAAGGACGCCATAATACCATCTGCGTCATGATCTACTTCGCAAGCATCAATAATCCTGATCCCGAGCCGTCCCATGACATCGTATTCAGAAATTGCAGAATTGACGGTGTTGATACGTTCTTACATTACAATCACCGTGATCTGTTGTCCGCAGGAACTTATCTGACTGAGATCACCCTCGACAATGTTGTTTTCACGGATCTTCTCGGTTCTTCCTATCTCTGTGTACCCGAGGAAGCTCTGCTTAATGTGCATATGAAGGATGTCACCATTAGCCTGCGCGAGAATGCAGCACCCAGCACACTCCTGTTTGATGGATGTGATCCTCATACGCACATTGTAACCGTATAAACAAAAGTAACGAACCGTTTCAGTCTTTTCCTGTTCCGCGCTTACAGATAATAACAGAATCATATTGTGTTAATCCCCGATTGGATATCAAATTGTCCTTTCGGGGATTTCTCATCTGTAGTTTGTGAAAAGCTGCAAATTGTATTGAAATTAGCGCGATTCAGCCGAATTTTTACCCGATTATATCTTGACAAAATCCCTCCGAAAGGATATCCAAATACGATAACTTCTTCGCCTATTTCTGGCAATAAGCCTTCTTGCTCTATCTCTAAATAACATGAACCACAATAATCTGTTTTTAGCACAGCTATATCCAAACACGGATTAGAATATACAACCTCTCCAAATCCCACATCGTACACTCCAAAATCTTTCCACCGGTCTGTCGGATATCCGTCGCCAGCAATTACATTAGCGGTAACCTCTTTAGCGTTATCAACAACATGTGCACAAGTTAATGCATATTCGTCAGATATTTTAAATGCGGTTCCTGAGCTTCCTGTAGACGCAATTCCGATATGCAGAACGGCTTTTTGGCAGAATAGATTGTCACATAAATAATTATATCGATTATCACTTTCCCTGCGAAAATCAATATCAATTCTTATTCCAGTGTCGTTACTTTGGTGTTTGCATATTCTATTATAGAGCAAAGCTCCTCTATTAGTGTATTCTTTTGCGTATCTAACTGCAATACTTGAAGATTTTTTTCTACAATTACGCGATATCACCTGTATTAGCTCATCTTCATCATTTATTCCCGTCATTAAAGCAGAGTCAACAATTACAGCTATAAATATACTGCTCAATAATCCACTGATTTCAGGAGCTAATTTACAGGAGGAAAACATATCTTGCGCACAGATTTCTTGTATAAAAGCTTTAATTGCTCATTAAAAGTTCTATCAACTATTGTGTTCAACGACAGTGCTGAAGCTTCAGTGTTAATACGTCGGTATTTTGTATCAACTATCCATTTTATGTCGAATAGTTCTGTTGCTTTGTCAAGCTTCAAAACATTATAGGCATCATTAGCAATATATAACGTACTATCTTCTATAAGCATAGATATTACGTGCGCTGAAACCAGGTTATAATACAAATTTTCACTTAATATTTGATTATGTTCAAGATATGCCCCTTTTATGATTGCTGAATTATATTCTGTTAAACCATTCAATATGTTATTGCTTGTTTCAGCTATATCGTTCCATCTATTATCAAACATCCTGTATACCTTCTTTCCATATCAACACTCAACCGCGACACACCACTGAATGGGATATCCCATCTCAGCGGTATTTTTTATGTGTCAGTTGTTAGGTGCAATTGTTCTGTATTAACGCCTTTACGCTTTTACATACCGAGTCGTTCTGGATTGACCGATCTTTTTGATTTGTCCGTTTTTCACCATTTTGCTGAGTACTGCTTCTACAGTTGTAGGGCTGACATCCGGTAGGATTTCGCATATTTCCGCTTTTGAAATCGGCACCAAGCTGCCCAGAACCGTTGCTTCGATTCTTGCTGTCTTTGTGATCTTCTTGCCGTGAACTACCGCAAAACGCTTGTCCAGTTCTTTGTAGCACATATAAAGTGTGGAGAGGAAGTTCTCAATAAAGGGAATATAAGTGTTTTGGTTTTCGTGCCAACCGACAGAAGATTCCCGCAATGCTTCATAATAATATGCTTTGTAATTGTTGATCTGTTCCTCAAAGGAAACATATTTTCCTGCATCGTAACCGTTTTTATAAAGCAAAAGCAAGGATAACAGCCGAGACATTCTGCCGTTTCCGTCCCGGAAAGGATGGATGCACAGAAAATCAAGTACAACACAAGGGATCAATAAAAGCTGATTGATGTTCGCATCGTTTCTTGCTTCCATATAAGCAAGTTCTAACTGTTCCATTGCTTCCTGAACTTCATGAGCAGAGGTAGGCTTAAATCTCACTTTACGGTTTCCGCTTTTATCTTCTTCGATGATATAGTTATCGCCTGTCTTATACTGACCGCCATACTCATAACCGGCAATCTGCATCATGGTTTCATGAAGCCTTAAAATATCACTTTGTTTCAAGTCCAATGTGTCATGATATAAATGAACTGCATTCAGGGCGTCCCTATAGCCTGCAATCTCGCCTTCCGTGTGATTCAGCGGAGCGCTGTCACGGTTTACGATCGCGGCAATACGCTCGTCACTGGTAACGATGCCTTCAATCGCGTTAGAACTCTTAACCGATTGCACTTTAGCTACCGCTTCCAGTTCGGTAAATACTTTTGCATATTCTTCTTTTCGTACACCCGCCATCGTTTTTAGAGATGCGATGCCGGACGTAAGATTGATCAATTTCGCCGGTAAAAGTCCGTTGCTCAAAAAGGAATAATCAAATTTTCTCACAGTTATCCCTCCATTTCTGCATATTATTATATCATATAATATGCAGAAAGTCAAGGATTGATGCATATTAAAGAGGTCATTGTATGCAGAAACCGTTTTTTGAAATGTTTATTCTTCGCCAACCGCACCGCAACGCTTGACTCCGCGCACAGATTTTCCCGTGTATTTGCATATCCGCCTCCGAATTGGCAAAAATAACGTATACCAACAAACGGAGGTAGTGAAATGTTCAAACACGAAAAAATGCTGTTTCATCCCGTAGAGGTGGAAAAAACCAATCCGCAGTATGCGGCTCTTTTGCAGGAACAGCTTGGCGGCGGCAACGGCGAGTTGAAGGCGGCGATGCAGTATATATCCCAGAGCTTTCGAATCAAAGATCCCGAGATCAAGGATCTG
>JAFQDR010000006.1 GCA_017415945.1 Oscillospiraceae bacterium | reverse complement strand
CTTGCTCCCGCCGTTCCGCACCGATATATCTGCCAATGTTAACTACAAGCGGCGGGAGCAAGCCCCCGCCCTACAACCACTCTATTTGCAGATTGAACTATCTGAATGACATTGCCTTCTCTGCCAACTGTTGTAATTGTAACCGAGCGGATTATATGTTATACTGCTATATTATGACAAACGGGAGGCACCGTCTATGACCGAGGTATATCTCATTCGCCACGCGGAAGCGGAAGGCAACTATTATCGCCGCATCCAAGGCCATTGGGACGGTGGCATCACCGCAAGAGGTCACAAGCAGATCGCCGCACTGGCGGAGCGCATGAAGGATGTGCACTTGGACGCTTTGTACTCCAGCGACCTGACCCGCACCATGCTCACCGCAGGGGCAATCACCAAGTACCACGACCTGCCCCTGCAGACCGACAAGCGGCTGCGTGAAGTATATATGGGCCGCTGGGAGGGTATCAGCTGGGGCGACGCCTCCTATTACGAGCCCGAGCAGTACAGCTATTTCTCCTCCAACCCCGATTTGTGGAACGTGGGGGACAATGAGCTGTGGCACGAGCTGCGGGAACGGCTGTACGGTGCCGTTTGCCACATCGCCTCCCGTCACGAGGGACAGACCATCGCCATAGTCTCCCACGGCACCGCCATCCGCGCATTGATGTGCAAGGTGTGGAACGTGGAGGGTAAGGGCATCCACTCTGTAAAGCACGGAGACAACACCGCCGTAAGCCTGCTGACCGTGGAAAACGGGGTCATCTCCATTGACTACGCCTGCGACAGCAGCCACCTCCCCGATGACTGCGTGAACAAGGCCCGCCAGAAGTGGTGGCAGACAGGCAAGGATGAGGGCAACCTACGGTTCCGCCCCATGGATCTGACCGCCGAGGCAAGGTTTTTCACAGACTGCTACGCCGATGCATGGCGCATCGCCCACGGAGACACGGAGGGCTTTGTGCCCCATTTGTATTTGGAAAGCGCACGCCGCTGGCAGAGAGCCCAACCCGAGGCCATCGCCGTGGGGCTGGACGGTGACACCGTAGTAGGCATTGCCGCACTGGACACCCACCGTGATGCGGATGCAGGCAAGGGCTGGATCGGATTTTTGTATGTGCTGCCCGAATTTCGCGGCAAACGCTACGGGGTGCAGCTGCTGGGCTATGCCACCACCCTGTACGCAAAGCTGGGCCGCGGCAAGGTGTGCCTCAGCGTTTCCGAGGACAACCCCCATGCACGGGACTTTTACGAGCATCTGGGCTTCCGCAAGTTTGATGAAGCCATCGGCATCGGCGCACCCCTGCACCTGATGGAACGCCCCATCGACCGCGGAGTTTTAAAATAACAAATCCAATTGGCAAATTGGATTTGACCTCAACTATTCACTATTCACTCTTATCTATTCTCTACCGACAACGGAGGTCTATATGTATCCCGAAACTTTTCTTCCCGTAAGCAAACAAGATATGCAGGACCGCGGCTGGTGGTGGTATGACTACTTGATCGTCACAGGTGACGCATACGTTGACCACCCCTCTTTCGGCCCCACGGTCATCGCCCGTGTGCTGGAGGACGAGGGCTTCCGCGTTGCCATTCTGGCGCAGCCCGATTGGCACAGCTGTGAGGATTTCCTTGCCATGGGCAAGCCCAAGCTGGGTGTCATGATCTCAAGCGGCAATCTTGACTCCATGGTAGCCCACTACACCGCCGCCAAGAAGCGCCGCAGCGAGGACTTCTACTCCCCCGGCAAGCAGATGGGCCTGCGCCCCGACCGCGCCACCATCGTCTATGCCAACCGCGCCCGTGAGGCCTTCCCCGACACCCCCATTATCATCGGCGGTCTGGAAGCCTCTCTCCGCCGCTACGCCCATTACGACTACTGGGACGACAAGGTGCGCCGCAGCATCCTCCATGACTCCACCGCAGACATTCTGGTATACGGCATGGGGGAAAAGGCCACCCGTGAGATCGCTCACCGCCTGAAAAAGAAAGAGCCCGTCAGCTCTCTGACGGACATCAAAGGCACCGCCGTGCTGGTCAGCGACCCTTCTGTGTGCAAATATGACTCCATCGAGATCCCCTCCTACGCCGAGGTAGTTGCGGACAAAATGGCATACGCCGTTGCCACCCGCAAGGAATATGACGAGCACGACCCCATCCGCGGCAAGGCGCTGCTGCAAAAGCACGACAACCGCTGGCTGCTGGTGAACCCGCCCCAGATGCCCTTGAACACCCAAGAGCTGGACAAGGTAGCGGACCTGCCTTACACTCGTGAGGTACACCCCATGTACGACGAAATGGGCGGTGTCCCCGCCATCGAGGAGGTACGCTTCTCTGTCATCCACAACCGCGGCTGCATCGGCTACTGCAACTTCTGCGCTCTGGCCTTCCATCAGGGCAGAATGATCACCTCCCGCAGCCACGAGTCCGTCATCCGTGAAGTCACCGCCATGACCAAGCACCCCCTGTGGAAGGGCTATGTTGCCGACGTGGGCGGCCCTACCGCAAACTTCCGTCACCCCTCCTGCAAGGAGCAGATGGAGCGTGGGCTGTGCCCCAACCGCAAGTGTCTGGCACCCACCCCCTGCAAAAATCTGGATGCGGACGAATCCGACTACCTGACCCTGCTGCGGAAGCTCCGCGCCATCCCCGGGGTGAAGAAGGTCTTTGTCCGCAGCGGCATCCGCTATGACTATATGCTCTGCGACAAGAACGGGGAATTCTTCTCCGAGCTGGTGCGCTACCACGTATCGGGACAGCTGAAGGTGGCACCCGAGCACTGCGTCAACTCCGTACTGGACTACATGGGCAAGCCCCACATCGAGGTCTACGAAAAGTTCATGGACCGCTACCGCCGCTTGAACGACCGCTATGACAAAGAACAGTACATCGTTCCCTACCTCATGAGCAGCCACCCGGGCTCCACCCTGAACGATGCGGTGGAACTGGCAGAGTACCTCCACGCCAAGGGGCGTGTCCCCGAGCAGGTGCAGGACTTCTACCCAACCCCCGGCACAATTTCTACTTGTATGTATTACACGGGCATCGATCCCCAGACCTATAAGCCCGTATATGTAGCCAAGGATCCCCACGAAAAGGCCATGCAGCGGGCTCTGCTCCAGTGGGCACGGCCCGAAAAGCGGAGACTGGTCATTCAGGCTCTGCATGCCGCGGGCCGCACAGACCTCATCGGCTACGGCAAGGAATGTCTGGTGCGCCCCGACCCCAACCATAGGGGAGGATATCAGGGAAAGAAAGCCGATGACAAAAAGCCCGCAGCAAAGAACGGCAAGCCCGCAAAGAACGACCGCAGGGACAAGAACGCCAAACCCGCAGCCAAAACAGGCCGCAGCGGCGGAAGAATGCAGAAGGATGACCGCAAGGGCGGCAGAGGCAGACGATGATTTATCAGGCATTTTGCATTTACCTTACAGCAATCAACACCCTGCTGTTCGCTCTCATGGGCATTGACAAGTATAAGGCCAAGCGAGGACTGTGGCGCATCCCCGAAAAGACCCTGTTTCTCACCGCCATACTGGGCGGCAGTGTGGGAGGCATCTTGGGCATGCGGATCTTCCGCCACAAGACCCGACACAACAGCTTCAAATACGGCTTCCCCGCCATCCTCATTGCCCAATTGGCACTGGTCGGCACCGTGATGCATCTGTTTTGGAATGTATAAAATTGAAACCCACCGAGCAGCAAAGCTCGGTGGGTTTTGTGTTATTTGAGAGTAAAGGTTTCCATCATTTCCACATATGCGGGAGCGCTCATAGCCCCCATAAGCTTTTTATACTCTGCGGTGAATCGACCCGTGCCTTGATTCCCAAACCAGAAGGTATCCTCGGTGATCTTGATTTTCGAGGTGCCGGGGAGCTCTCCGCTGTCCAAACGGAGCAGATCCGCTTCGTAGCGTGCAATGTCTTCCGCAAAGTTGGATTCTACAACGGTAAATGCGTAACGAAGCTTTTCGTTGCCCATGAGTCCTTCATAGACCTCGGGTTCATACACCTTGGCATACAGCAGATAGGTCAGGATGTAGTAGCGGAATTCGGCATAGGCCTGACGATTGTTCTCGCAGCCGTTGATATACTGACACCAGGATTCGAGGGAGGATTCCTGTGCGCAGTAATAGTCAAACATATTGACCCCGTAGTTCATGCCCATCTGGTAGGCATTGAACTCATCCATCAATCCGTAAATGCCGCTTTTATTGGAGCTAAGGTAGGAACCGGTACCCACATAATCCTCAAAGCGGAAGGTTCGATTTTCCTCGGGGATCATAACGGTCATTTTCTCGGAGAGATATGTCTTAGTCTCGGGCACAACCAGGAAATACCCATTTTCAAGGTAATAGGTGGTGGTGCCCCAGCCGAAATCATAGCTGAAGCCGTGGTAGGTTTCATGGATAGCGGTATCCGTATCCCCTGTCATACCATTGGCAGGAAAGACCCAACCGAAGGCACCCTCCGGGTCATAGCGGAACATCAGACCGCCGTCGGGGTCACAGGTGTCCAGAATCTGCCGGATGCCCTCATAGGTCGCAGTGTCGTTATAGACAGGCAGCTGATCGAGAGGGGTATTGGCAGCGGACTGCCACAGCTCATGGCGCTTGGCACCGTATGCTTCATGGTCGCCAACAGGCTTTTCGGGTACGTCGGGTACATCGGGGGTATCGGGTACATCGGGGGTATCGGGTACATCGGGCATGTTGTCCTTGCTGCTGTACAGGAAGGTAACAACCTGTGCTCTGGTGCATACGTTATTGGGGCCAAACTGTGTGGGGCTGATGCCGCCGGTCACATTGTTTTCCTTTGCCCAGATAACGGGCTTAGCGAACCAGTCGGTGTCCGCAACGTCATCAAAGGTGCTGCTTGCACTCATTTCGGGCTTGCCCGCCGCAGCATACAGGAAGGTGACCACCTGTGCGCGGGTACAGTAATTATCGGGGCCGAAGGTGGTGGGGGAGGTGCCGCCGGTCACGCCGTTTTCCACCGCCCACAGCACAGGCTGCAGATACCAAGCATCGTTGGGCACGTCGGTAAAGGGATTGCTTGCACTCTTGGGTGCGGGCTTGCCGTTTGCCGCCCACAGGAAGGTAACCACTTGGGCTCTGGTGCAGCTTTCATCGGGAGCAAAGGTAGTTGCGGTCTTGCCGCCGGTGACGCCCGTTTCCTTCGCCCACAGCACGGGAGCAAAGAACCAGTCCGTGGTCTGCACGTCGGTGAAGGGACTTTCCACAGGCTTTTCGGGCTCCGTGCCACCGCACATGGTGCAGATGCCGTTCACATAATCATGGGGCAGCTTTTCCAGAACAGTCGGTGCCTTTGTGATCTCGCTGCAAATTACGCAGATCATATAGCCCGAGGAGCCTTCCTCGGTACAGGTAGGTGCTTTGCCTTCCTTAGTCACTGCAATGTGGTTCCCCGCAGCGCAGTCTCTTTCCTTGCTGACTCCCACATATACCGTTGCGGGCATATGCTCGTTGCGCAGACCGATCTTCATGGCATTCCACTGTTCCTCGGTTCCGCAGAAATAAATCGCGTTCATGTGGGTGCTCAAAGCAAACACCCCGTCACCGATTTCCGTAACGCTTGCGGGAATCACAACAGCCTTCATATAGTTGGGTGCCATGATGAGCTTTGTCTTTTCCTTGTTATACAGATTCCCCACAAGGTCGCTGCTGAAATAGGGATTTTCGGGATCCACCTCATAGGCCGTTCTGTACAAGCTCCCCTCAAAGGCAGCGGGGCCAATGGCCTCTACGCTCTTGGGGATGCAGATCTTCGCCAGCTTGGAGGTGCCGTTAAAGGCCGCTTCCCCGATGGAAGTGACGGTATCGGGAATATTGATGCTTTCCAGTGCCTCGCACAGCTGGAAGGCCAGTCTGCCGATGGAGGTAATGCCTTGGGGCAGGGTCACAGTCTTCAGCTGATTGAATTGGGGGAAGGCGGAATTGCCGATGGTGGTCACGCCCTCCTGCACCACCACATGCTGAACCTGTTCACGCAGATCCCACCAGGGGCCGTCCAGCTCCCCGTCATAGTCATCCATGGGTCCTGCAAAGCAGATGGTCAAGGTGCCTGTGTCGGGGGTGAAATACCAGTCCACAGCTTCTCCGCAGACCGTGCAGACGCCGTCGGTCACATCATGACCCTTTGCGGGAATGGTTTCCCGTGTGGTGAATACTTCGCTGCAAACAGCACAGCTGCTGCTTTCCGTGTAGCCTTCTTCGATACAGGTAGGCTCCACAGCGGGAACCGTAATCACTTCATGGTCTTTGCAGACCTTGCATTTCACAATTTCATCGTTCAGACACTCGTTGCCCTCTTTGATGTCGATCAGATCCCACTCACCGGCATATCCGTCGTACAGCACCTCAGTCAAAGCAGAGCACTGTGTAAAGGATTCCTTGCCGATGGCGGTGATAGACTTGGGAACAGACACCCGCTCCAGCGCTTTGCAGCCGTAAAAGGTGCGGTAGCCCAGCTCGGTAACGGCATCGGAAATATCAAATTCCTTCAGAGAAGCGCATTCATTAAAGGTACCGTCCAGAATGGTGACCTGCTTGGACATCTTCACGGATTCCAGATTGCTGCACTTCCAGAAAATATCGTAGCCGATCTCCGTTACGCTGTCGGGAATCGTGATTTTCTTGAGACCCGTACAATTCTGGAAGACCTTGTTGTGCATACGTTCCAGGCCCTCAGGAAGAATGATTTCCGTCAGACCCACACAGTCCTGAAACGCACCCGCCCAAATATATGTAACGGTATCGGGAACGATGAAGCTTCCCGACTTGGTTGCGGGAACTTGTATCAGATGGGTCTTGTCCTTATTATACAGAGCACCCTGTTCGTCGGCGCTGAAATCCCGATTGTTTTCACTGACGGTGAATTCCTCAAGGGCGCTGCAGCCCGCAAAGGGAGACTTGCCGTAATCATCCCATCGGCTGGAAGTCCACAAACGATTCACAGCCCCGGGCAAATTTACTTCCTTCAGAGAGGTGCATCCCATAAAGGCATTTGCATAAATGACCTTCACAGACTCGGGAATTGTAATTTCCTCCAGAGCGCTGCACTGATAAAAGGCATTGGTGCCGATTGTAGGGGTTCCTTCGGGAATATTGACCTTCACCAAAGAGGTGCACCCGGAAAACAGAAACTCGGGAATATCTCGCCAGTCGGTCTTGGAAGCCAGCTTCACTTCCCTCAGATTGGGACAATCGGAGAAGCAGCTTATGCCCAAATATTCCACGGAGTCAGCCAAGTCCACGGTTTCCAAATTATAGCATTCGGAAAAGGCCAAATCGTCCAGACCCATAATACCGTCCTTCACATAGACCCAGCCGATCTCATTCTTCCAGTCTTCCCATGCAGGAGGATTTTCGCACAGGTCATCTGCATAGCCCGTACCGTAAACATACAAGGTTCCCTTGCCATCCAGCAGCCACAGGACACGGTCGCCCATATCGCCGAAGTAGCCATAGTGGGCATATTCATCGGGCTCCCAGTCTGTGCAAATGGGCGCGGCCTTGCCAAGCTCCCAGTTGCCCAATCCGATCTTGGTTTCCACCCACTGGGCAAGGGTACCGTCATAGCGGATGGTATACAGATTTTCACAGCCCATAAAAGCATTCTCGCTGATGGATGCAACGGTATGCTCCATCACCAACTCGGTGATCTCTCCGCTGTATTCCGACCAGGGGGGAGCAGTTTCGGAATAGTCATACATCTCTCCTGTGCCCGCAATGGTCAACACACCTTCATCCACATCATAGGTCCAGGTGAGGTATTCCCCACAAGTTCCCAACAGATGCTCCCCTGCAAAGGCAGGAATCGTCAGTGTGCTGATCAGCACAAGCATCACAAAGAGTATGGTCAAGCATCTTTTTTTCATAGAGTATTCCTCCCGATGCACAAATTCTGTTTTCATTGTACCCCATCCCATTTGACCATGCAAGATAAATCAAAAACCACCACGCGGGAAATTCGTGGTGGTTTTCAGATGATGTGTGAAGGTCGGTATCCGGAACGGAGCTCATGGCTTTGCTCCCCCTTACACGGGGTGTTCCGTTCCGCCGTGGGTTATGGCAGTCCCACAGCATTTTGAAAGAGAGATGTTTGTATGGTTTGTTAAATTTCAGGAGTGCTTCTCTTTATGTTAGTCTCATCTAACTGATTGCAGTATACACGAAACTACCGACTTTGTCAATAGGTATTCAAAAGAAATTTTCGGCTCCCACTTATATGGGAGCCGATGCTTACGATATCTCCAATTCCTCAAGGGGGAACTTCTTTGCCAGATACAGCCCGTAGCCAATGCTCACCGCGCACAGGAAGGCCGCGCTTGCAAGTCCCCCTCCCAAACCGGGGTTCGGCGCGAACACGCTGAGGCCGTTGATGGCACCGTGGCAGAGGATGCAGGGCCACAGGCTG
>JAFQDR010000044.1 GCA_017415945.1 Oscillospiraceae bacterium | reverse complement strand
GAGCACCAGCACCTGAATCATCATCCCGATAAGCAGTGCCAGCGTGTTGAAGTCCATGTGCTTGATAGCTTCCTCCTGCGTAATAACCCCCACCACCGATCCCAACCCAAGTGGATGCGATGGATATAAACATAAAGAAGAACAGCGTCATGAAAACAGTGAATAAATGGATGTCACCGCGCTGGTTGAAGACCAGCCGTTTGAGCAGTACCATCATTTCCAGTACACCTCCGAAACGCCGGCAGCCCTCGATGTCATTTTCAACGGGTAATCCGCGAACGTAAAGAAACCGCCGAGTTTGGTGTCGGCGGTGACGGTCAGATAGAACGAGGTTCCGATCTGAATACAGGTATTGGAGCCCTGGGCAGTGATGAAGTTTGTGTCGATGACAAATTCGATGTTCTCTGCATTGATGCCATTGCGAAGGTAGTCGATCAGATCTTCCGTATCACTGTCTACACCGCCGGCGAGCTGAATCTGACGTGCAACCTGATCGGCTGCCGCGTCCAGTTCACTTTTCATCATGACCACGGACATGACATTGAGCAAGAAGACGACAGTTATCATGGCGATGACGGTGAAAATGATGACACCGGTATAGGTGGCATCGCCGCGTTCCTCACACAATATGCGTTTTAGTTTATATTTCATTCTGTTGATCTCCTGTAAATGAAAAGAAGCCGACCATTTTCAGATCGGCTTCCTGTCTCATATTCAGCTCCTGTACTTCGCGCTTATCACAGGAGCCATTTTTTGTTGTACATATTGTATCACATTCGATCCGAAAAGTCAACGAAATTAAACCGAAATTTTCCCGAAATTTCGCCGAAATTTTACCGAAGCAAAACCGAAGTTTATTCTGCATCTTAACAGAATTTTTACTTTTTTGCTTTATCAGAAATGCGATGTTCCTCCACCATCCGTTTGACTTCGGGACCCCAATGTTTCAATGCAAAGTCCCACATATCATTGGGATTCATTACTTCCGCATTGAAATTATGTAAGTCTATCTTGCCGTTCTGGAAATACTGTTCCATCAGAGATTCTGCTTCCTCCAAGCTGACATTCTGAATAACAACAACCTCATCTTCATCATTTCCCAGAGAGCCAACCAAGGCTCTGCAAACCGACTCATAATTTAAGTCCTGAATCTGACAAATATTTAGGAATACAAATCCATGATCTTCCTGCTTATAATAACAAAGTCCCATAACTCAATTTCCTTTCACAATTTCATTTAATACATTTTTCGATTCCAGATCATCATAACCCCATAAAATTTCTCCGATGATTCTGACCGCCTCATTTCGATGCTTGCGAAGAGTTGTATCGGAAACAATATAACCGTCTTTCTCCATCTCATTGAGGATACCGTTTATGGTAAGTTCTTTGGGTGAAAGATAAAAGTAATATATAGCCTGATAATACAGTTCGCCGCGCGGATGGTTTCTCCTCATGAAATCCACACTTTCGTTGATCAGAGCAAGCATCTTTCTGCTCCTCTCCAAACTCTGTGCCCGACCTTCAAGATGAGTGTTGCTGATATCTGCCCCAGCAAATACAGCGGCATGAAGAAACGTATCCAATGTGCCGCCGGTTCTTTGCTGCAATTCTTTCAGCGCCTGCTGGGAAGATACCTCAAGCGCCCATTTCACTTGCCTGTACTTCCGCAGTAAAAGCTGTGTGTCATGCCATAAGGTTTCCTTGTCCCTGATCTCTTTCATGTTGACCTCCTGTTTTCTCATGTTGTTCCGAAGACCTTACCTGCCATTTTGGTTTCGATATAGCTCTCCATCGTCGCCGGGGCATTGAACAGCGATGCCATCAGGTACTTCTTGATGTTCTTGATCTGCGGCTTGACTTCCCGCAGGCAGTCCAGAACATAGCGGATACACTCGGCATTGAGCGACCGCATACGAGCTGCAACAACCTCCCGCGGATAGACTGCTCCCGCAACAAGCATGGTTTCACTCTGGCACGATTCCATTTCCACGATCAGTGCAATCAGTTCATCCAGCTGCTCTGTGGAAAACTCCTCCTGCAACACGGCATACTCCACCCGCTCCTTTGCGCGTGCGCGCATCAGATCGTATCGAATCTTTGTTGTTTTAGTATTTAATTCTTTCGTATTTAATTGTGCGGTCTTTGCCGTTATCGGATATTCCGTCAGCGGACAGTCAGAAAGCGGAAGATTCGGTCTTTTGGCATATACAGAGTCAGGGGTATCTTCGTCATACATTTCAACGGTATCAGCAATATACCCAGCATCATACATTTCGTCGTATTCTTCGACAGCGCTGTCATCATATGCCGTTTCGTCGTCGGGATATTCCGCATCATATTTTTCATAGGAAGTGGTATCGTTCCGGGATTCATACTTGTTTTCGCCAGTCTCGGTCTGCGGCATTTCGTAAATCCAGTATTCATTCTGCGCAAAGGTACCCTTTTCACCGCGGCTCTGATGACGTTTGACATACCCGTGCTCCTCAAGCTCACGGATGGTATTGGAGATCGAATCACGACCGTCGGCAGAAAGGGCAGCAAGACCCTTGATGGTATAATCCCATTCTTCGGGCAGGGACAGCATAATCGTCAGAAGTCCCTTGGCTTTCATGGACAGGGACTTGTCACGCAGATGGTAGTTGGAAATCGTCGTAAAATTCGCGTTCTTGATAACTCTGCAGGTAGGCATATGTAATCTCCTTCTCAAATCGTATTCTCATAAAATTCATTCAGATATGTGTCTTCCAGTGCAATCGGTGACCGAGCCTTGCCAATGCGTTTGCCGCGTTCACCGTTGATAATCGGATACAGAAAATAAACTTCCCGGTTTCCTGTTTTTGAGGTGACAATATAACGGGGAATCCCATGTTTGTAATAGGTTGTCCAAAGCGTTTCACCGGGCGGGCAAAGGTGCTTGCTATCCATATTCTTCCTCCTTTTATCTCTCGGGTTCATCATGGGTTTTGGAGCGTATTCTTTTCGGCTGCTGTTTTTCCAAGGCTATATACTTGCCCTTATACCGGAACAGTTCATGTTCTGCCGGAACATACAGCTTACCGTTTTCATAACATCGGAAGACGTCGCATTTGGATGTTCCAGCGGCATCGAGGAAATCGGCACGGTTATACTGTACCTTATCACCGTTATGCGTTTCAAAGTCGATATTCGGGTCATAACACAAGGTTCTCGACAGATCCCGTTCCTTGGGCGGCGGCAGTTGTCCGACACCGAGAAAGTGTTTGCTGCCGTATTCAAAGACGGCGGGATTCTTCTCAAACTCCCGTATGACAGCTGCACGTTCCGAAACCCATTCGGGATAACATTCTTTTTTCAGGATGCCGAGGACATTCACACGGTCAAATCTTCCCTTCGTACAGTCCGTCAGTGATTCGCAGAAGACCGCGCTTCCTCTTGCATTGGGTTTTGCACCATTCCCTCCTGTACACAGCACGATCTGATGCGCTTCGGTGCGATATTCGGGATGCAGCTCCTCTGCACGTATGACGATAATCTCACCCTCCAGATTTTTATCACGGATACCGTCACACATATCTGCGGTGATCAAACCGACAGGATGCTTTTCAGCCTCTTTGATCTGCTCTGCAATAGCAGTCTGAATTCTGTCCGCGAACAACTTTGCAATCTGCAAATAATTGTCGCTGGAAAGCACTTCATCATAAAATTCGTAAAAATCATTTGATCTGACAATACAGGTCATGTAGTACAGCCCGTGCGGATCGTCCATGTTCTCACACAGCGCATATTCCTTATCGCCCATGTGCAGAGCATTGGTGACCTTGTATTCGCCGATCTTTCTTACATCATCAGCCATTGTTGATACCTCGTCCGTTATAAATCTTTCTTCCGGTTTCCTTGTAGTGCGTATAATCAAACGGCGGATATTTCTTCAGCCGTTCGTCATGTTCTTCCTGCGTCTTGTAGAACGTACATCTGCGGCGATCACAGACACGCTCGGTCAGGATGCAGCAGTCTCTGTCACGATATGCAAAGCAGTCTTTGCAAGCCATAATGTTTCCTCCTCAATTACCTCGATTGATCGCTGCGCGTTTTTCTCATGTGGTGGAACCAGTTGTCCAGAATTTTTACCACCAGTTCCGTAATCTGTTCTTCCGATCTGTTCGGCATATATTTCGCAAACTGATTGACAGGTATGGTGATCACTTTTCCTGCTTTTGTGTTTTCCACTCTGCATGGAGAAGATTCACGACCTCGCTGCGATTCCTTTTGTGGTTCCTGCACTTCCGTTTTCTGATGTGTTCTGACATCCTCTTTCTTTTCAAACAATGGAAGTATGGTGTCCTCATTCAACTGTTTTTTCTGACTGAGACGCTTGATTTCCTGCGCCTGTGCAACGGATGGTGTGCGACCCTCTGTTTCTATGGTTTCACATACCATATGTTGTTCAGCAGGGGTCAGATGCGAAATCTCTACGGCAGAATTGAAGTTGATCTTCTTTTCGTCTACCATGTCCAGAAGTTCGGGGATCAGTTCGGTGAGTCGGATATATCTCTGGACTGTACGGGCACTTTCGTCAGCGGATTCCGCAACCTTTTCATCAGCTCTGTACCTCGTGCCATTTTGGCGCGAAGTCAAATCATTTCGCTGTCCCTGTCTTTTTAACGCTTCCAACTTCATTTTATACGCTTTCGCGCGTTCGCTCGGAAGCAAACTTTCTCTCTGCAAATTGCTGTCAACCATGATAATTGTCGCCTCATCATCATCTAAATGTCTGACAATGGTGGGGACAGTTTCCAGACCTGCGATTTTGCTCGCATGACATCTTCTGTGTCCGGACACAATCTCGTACCCGCCTTCTTCTTTCGGTCTCACAATGATCGGAACCAATACACCGTATTCCCGGATACTTTCCACCGTTTCTTCCATCTTTTCATCATCCACCACTCTGAAAGGATGATCTCTGAACGGATGCAGTTCCGAAAGGGGAATGTTACGAACCTTTTCCCTTTTCTTGTCTTCGCGTTCTTCCTCCGTGGTGAAAAGATCATCGACCGAGGTCAATGTCACGTTTTTCGCGCTGCTTTTCAAGATATAAAACCTCCCTTACTAAATTTTTGTATGCTTCTGCTACCTTGCAGGAATCATCGTATGCGTAAATACTTTTTCCCTCCGCATTGGATTCCTTTGCTTTTACAGAATGAGGAATCTCGGTGCGGAATACGTTCAATGTGTTTCCGTATGTCTCACGGAGTAAACCGGATATCTCTTTCGCAAAATTCGTGCGGCTGTCCACCATCGTCAGCAGAATACCGTCGATCTGTAGCGTGGGATTGATTTGTTTTCGTACCTTCTTCACCGTCAGCAAAAGCTGTTCCAGACCTTTTGCCGGTAAATATTCAGCCTGAACAGGTATGAGCAAATGATTTGCTGCGGTCAGTGCATTGACAGTCAACATACCGAGGGATGGCTGACAGTCGATCAGGATATGCGTATAATCTTTTTTTACCGTATTCAGATACTGACGAAGTACCGTTTCACGGCTGATGGTATTCACGAGTGTGACTTCCATTCCCGATAACTGAATATTGGCGGGGAGAAGATCTATTCCCTCTTGATGATGGATAATCCCTTCACCGCGCTGAATCGGTTCGTCCTCGATGATCTTTGTCATGAGATCGGTCACGGTCACGGGAATCTGATCTGGTTGCGGATATCCAAGTGCAATGGTCATACTTGCCTGCGGATCAAAATCCACAAGCAGCACTTTCTTTCCGGCACGGGCAAGACCGATTCCAATGTTTATACATGAGAATGATTTTCCGACACCGCCTTTTTGATTGACGATGGCTTGTATGTTTGTATACATAATATTCCTTCCTTTATCAATCAGATGATTGTTGTTTTTTCTTCATTTTTCTGCATATAGACAAAAAAAGAGGACTAAATTACGGCAATCTGATGATTCAGATTCGTAACTTAGTCCTAATGACTTGTATATTTATTCGTTTGTATTCATGCGGTTTCAATCCCATAAAACAAGAAAAAGCCATTCAAGGCTTTGGTGCACCTTCAGGGATTCGAACCCGGGACCCACTGATTAAGAGTCAGTTGCTCTACCAACTGAGCTAAAGGTGCATATTTGCTTGAATGGCTTATTATGGCTCCCCCAACTGGACTTGAACCAGTGACCCGTTGATTAACTTAGTGAACATCGCCTTGTTTAAGTTAGCGATTATAATGCGCCAACGAATTTGTACTGTATGGTAATTCTCTGCTTAATTTCGCCGTTTTCACGGGTTCTGTCGCCGATGATGATTTTATCGATCAGACGGTTCAGAAACTCGGTATCCAGTTCCTCAACCTGCGTGTACTGATCGAGCAGATCAGCAAACTGTCGTGTTCCCTCCTCTGCATCGCGCACTTCAGAAAGTTGTTTCTGCAACGATTCTAATTTCGTGTGTAGTTCCTCTTGTTCCGCTTCCCAGCGTTTCGTGATCTCGCGGAATTTTGTTTCAGAGATCGCGCCGTTCAAACGGTCTTCATAAAGCAGATCAAACCGTTTATCCATATCGGACAGCCGCGTCTGCATGGTATTCACTTCCATTTGCGCTTTTTTGATGCGGGAACCGTTATCTGCGCCAAGTTTCTTTGCAATGCGTTTGATGCAGGCATCCTTATTTTTGTGGAT
>JAFQDR010000043.1 GCA_017415945.1 Oscillospiraceae bacterium | reverse complement strand
TGCTGTTTGATGCAGAGGACCCCGCCACCCAGAGAGAAAAGGACATCCGCAAAAAACGCCTGCACTTCGGCATGGTGTTCCAGTCCTTCAATCTGTTCCCCCAGTACACCGCACTGGAAAACGTCATGCTGGCAAATCAGCTGCACGCAAAGGAACGTCCCGATTTTAAGAAGAACAAAAAACAGATTTTCACAGAAATTGAAGAACAGGCGCGCGAGCTTCTGGCCAAGATGGGTCTGGCAGACCGTGCCGACCACTACCCCCACCAGCTCAGCGGTGGTCAGCAGCAGCGCGTGGCAATCGCCCGTGCGCTGGCAATGAAGCCCGACATTCTGTGCTTTGACGAGCCCACCTCCGCACTGGACCCCGAGTTGACAGGGGAAGTGCTCCGCGTCATCCGCGGTCTGGCTGACCAGAAGACCACCATGGTCATCGTCACCCACGAAATGGCCTTTGCCCGTGACGTGGCGGATACAGTCATCTTTATGGACGGCGGCGTCATCGTAGAACAAGGGGATGCCAAGCAGGTCATCGAAAATCCCCAACAGGAGCGCACCAAGAAGTTCCTGTACCGCTTCTCCGAAAATTGAATACCTCAAACGGACACCTCGCGGTGTCCGTTTTTTACCTTTTAAGCCTCCCCTTCGATAAGGGGAGGTGCCCGAGCCTGTCGAGGGCGGAGAGGTCGAAAATTGAAAATCTACCTCTCAGTCAGCTTCGCTGACAGCTCCCCTTCAAAGGGGAGCCTTTTTATTCCCCCTTGACATTTCGGTCTATTGATGATAGACTAACCTCAAGAAGTCTATAAGTAATAGACCGCAGCCTGACAAGAGCAATCCGAACCCGCACCATGGGGTGTCCTTTCACGTCAGGCATCATCTTATTTCTTGATGGGCGCCAGCCCACCTGCGAAAAAATATTTCGCCTGACGCGAAATTCCATCCCCGTGGAGTCGCAGATTTCTGAGGGCATAAGCTAAGTCAGTGCAAGGCGGCGGCTTGCAGACGGGCTGTCGCCCTTCAAAAGACGACAACGCAGCAATGGCTTAGCCTATGCCCTCAGAAACGGATTGGGATTATTCTTGTCAGGCTAGGAGGTATCCCTATGGAACAAAATCGACTGGGTACTGTGGAAGCCCGCTTTGCGGATCTGGTGTGGGAACACGCCCCTCTGACCTCGGGGCAGCTGGTGAAGCTGTGCGAAGCAGAATTGAGCTGGAAGAAATCCACCACCTATACCGTACTGAAAAAGCTGTGTGACCGTGGTCTGTTTCAAAACAGCGGCGGCACCGTCACGCCCCTCATGACCCGCGCCGAATATTACGGGCAGCAGAGCCATGCCTTCGTAGAGGAGAGCTTCAACGGCAGCCTGCCCGCCTTCATCGCCGCATTCTCCCAACGCAGAAAACTGACAGCCAAGGAAGTCGCGGAGATTCGCGCCATGATCGACGCCATGGAGGTGAACTGACATGGCAGCACTGTTTCTGACGGTTTTGGAGCTGTCTATCCGAGGCAGCTTACTGATTTTGGCCATTCTCCCCATTCGGGCACTGCTGAAAAAAGCCCCTCGCTGGAGCATCTGCCTGCTGTGGGCATTGGCGGCCATCGCACTGGTATGTCCCATCCGTTTTGAGAGCACCGCCAGTGTGCTCCCTTCGGACACTGTGATTTCCGAGATCATCGCTCCCGCTCCAACCATGCCCCTTGTGCAAACGGAGCCCATCCTCATTCAAGATCTGCCCGTGGAAAACGGTGTCCACATCGTCACCCACACAGAGCCCGATTATGGATTCGTAGCCGCTTTGGTGTGGCTCATAGGCATGGCGGTCATGCTGTCCGTTGCCGCTGTCAGCTATGTGCGGCTGAAAAAGCAGGTGGCAGCCTCCCTCCTCGTGAAGGACAATGTGTACCTGTGCGACGACATTGACTCCCCCTTTATTTTGGGCATCATCCGCCCCCACATTTACCTGCCCTCCGCACTGGACACGGCCCTGTATTCCTCGGTGCTGCTCCACGAGTACGCCCACCTGAAACGCCGTGACCATTGGTGGAAGCCCCTGGGATATCTGCTGCTGACGGTGCATTGGTTTAACCCTCTGGTGTGGGTAGGCTATGTGCTTCTGTGCCGTGATATTGAGCTGGCCTGCGACGAGAAGGTCATCCGCGACATGGACAGCCGGCATAAAAAAGACTATTCCGAGGCTCTGCTGCAGTGCAGTATGCCCCGCCACCTCATCACCGCCTGCCCCTTAGCATTTGGGGAGGTCGGAGCCAAGCAGCGCATCAAGGCAGTACTGAGCTATAAGAAACCCGCATTTTGGGTGATCCTCATTGTTTTGCTGCTGTGTGCCGCACTGGCACTGGGATTTTTGACCGACCCCAAGGTGACCGGCTTGGAGGAAATGGGAATCATTGGAAGTGTGGAGCTGCACAGCATCTCCATCAACAGCGGTGACAAGTACCAAGATTTCACCCCCGATCATCTGACAGAGCTCTTGTCTCAATTGGAGTTGCAGCAATGCATCGGGAACCCCGCCATGGAATTTCAAACCTACATGACCCTGATTCCCAACGGAGAGGGCATCGAGTATTTCCTGTGGTTCAATAAGGACTGCACGCGACTGCATTTGGGCCACAACGAGCCGACCGCGGACGGGAAAGAAACCTATCACGCCGGCGTGGAAACCTACAAGGTACTGAATCCCCAGGTGCTCACGGAAGCAGACCGCAGTGCGCTGACCACCGAGGCTCTGGATATGCAGGGCGGTGTAAAGTTCCGTCTGGATCCCTCCCAAGTGGAGCAGGTATTGACCACCACCCTCAACGACCGCAGCCTCTGCTTCACCGACCCCCACAGCATTTTGGAGCTTTGCGGACTGCTGAACACATTGGAGTTTTCCGAGGAATCCTCTTACAGCAATTTTTCGGAAGCTCTGTCGCTGCAGCTGTATTTTAACAACCAAGACCGCATAGACGTGCGCTTCGGCGGCAATCTGTCAAGCTGTACCATCTCCGTCCATCGCATGGTGAACGGTGTGGAAATGAACACCCTGTACACCAATGTGTATCAGGTGCGGAACCCCGATTTGTTGACGGAATCCCCCTTGGTGCAGACCGCCACCAACCTGCAGCCCATTTATCCGCCCATCCCGCGCGGTGACCTCATGGATGCCTTGGATAAGTCATTGAGCCCCAAGGGGATCGCAGTCTTTACGGAAGCACTTCCTCCGTCCCTCACCGAAGAAATATCCTTCCAATGCACCGCAACATTGCCATACGCAGCGACCTATGAAGGGGTTTTCCACACAAACATCGCCCTTTCCTTTGAGCTGTACTACGCCAACAACAGCTGCAATATGGTTAACTTCCGCACAGAGCCTCACGTTTATAACCTGTATCTGACAGATGCCCCCATTCCCGTCACCGTTACTCCCAACAATGGCGGTGCCCCTGTGAACCTGGAAGTCGCGGTAGAGCCTACCACAGGGCGCATCCTGAGCATCTCCGTTGCGGAGCAGGCCACCCCCAATGCCGAAGCCATGCTGACCGCAATTGAGGAGCATCTCAGCAACAAAAGCAAAAACATTGCGAACTTAACTCTCATCGGCAACGTCTTTACCGATACAGACGCCTATTACGCCGTGGTGTCCATGGACTACACCGCCCGAGACGGCAGTGTGGTTGCGGAGAATCAGCTGTATCTGGCGCAGATTCGTTGGATGGATGCCGCCCCCAAGGGCTACTTCCTTGTGGAAGGTATGGCACAGGGCGAATGGGGCAGTTCCGCAGGGTACTACCCCAATGCGGCAAACTTCGGCGGGCAGACGGTGATCTGGACCACCCGCAATGATACCCACCTGAAGGTTTTTGACGGGGGTGTAGGCTCCGACGGCACCGTCCCCAACGAGTATGACACCTACCGCATCACCTGCGCAAGCGGTGCCGCCTATGACTGGAACGTGCAAAACGCCGCAGGTGTGTATCTGCTGCCCAAGGGTGAGACTGCGGTACGAGTAGCACCCCTGTACAATAACAACGGCTATGAGGTTTCCGCATTTGCCTTCGACATGAGCAAAATCGAGACCGTGGACGTACGCACCATCTCCGAGCAAAGCGGCCTGAACGTATTTCTGGAAATGGATGCTAACAGTGGGGAAATTCTGGAGCTCCACAGCGAGCCCATTGGCGATCCCATTTTCCCCAATGGCTTCAACGAACACAAGGCCTTGTATGAAGCACTGCTCGCCCACCCCGACCTCACCCATTGGGATCGGGATTCTCTGGTGCTCTTGGGGCAGCAGAGCTACGGGGATTACGAATACGCCGTCATCTCTTACGACGACCAAGAGGCCGTTTTGGTGGAATACACCATAGAAGACAACACCGCCACCTTGCTGAACTATGCCGTTGGCTATGCACCCGACACGACAGGGATGCGTACGGGCTACCACATGAACGAATCCAACATGGAGGGCGGCATTCTGTACTGGTCCTTGTACGGTCCCCGCTACAAGGTGACCCCCAACGGCAAGGACGTGGACGAGTCTTTGGAAACCGTCACCCCCGATTTTTCGGGCTTCCGCTTCACCATGCGGGATTTGAAGACCCACGATTTCCCCGCAGACGACAGCTTTTTCCTGTGTGAATTCACAGGGGTCATCCCCCCTGCCATTGTGACCCCCATGGAAAAGGGCAGACTGCTGGCGGCACTGGGCAGCGAGTTCAGCGGCGGATTGACGGGCACGATTTCATTAAGCCGCACCAATTAAAGGCATACCTTCCCCTGGATAGGGGAAGGGGGACCGCTTGCGGTGGAAGAGGTCGACATTTAAATCCGCGAAGCGCACAATATGAAAAAAGATACGCATTCGCCGAAAAGCAGCGGTATCTCAAGACATCACCGCAGACCTCCTCAGTCTCGTTTTTGTGTTCGCTCGCACATTCCAGAATATAATCACTGCATTTATGCGAACACAAAACGAGCCAGCTCCCCCTAAAAGGGGAAGCCACGCCCCGAAAGCAGATTGCCGGAATGAATAACCACAAAGGACTACACTATGAATCACATTCTTACATTTCTACATAACCACAAGCCCCTGTGCATTGCTGTGGGCCTCTTATGGCTCGTCGGTCTGTTTATGATGTTCGTGATGACAGGCCATGACTTTCTGGGACTTGCCCTCGTGGGCATCGGGGCGCTGGCGGTATTCTATGCCCTGTGTGCAGATCTGCTTCCCGCCTTCCCCCTCATTCGCATTTTGCGGATGGGGGTGTCGGTGATTCTGGCAGTATGCCTGTGCTACTTCTGCGTGGTGGAGAGCTTCATCCTTCGGGATGCCCGCACGGATACCGACCAAACCGCCGATGTGATCATCGTATTGGGTGCGGGGGTCAACGGCACTCGGCCTTCCCTGTCTCTCCGTGACCGCATGGTAGGTGCATACGACTATCTCACCGCCCACCCGGACTGCGTTGCGGTGGTCAGCGGCGGACAAGGGCCCGGGGAGGACATCACCGAGGCACAATGTATGTATGACTGGCTGACGGACAAAGGCATTGCCCCCGAACGCATCCTCATGGAGGACAAGGCCACCAGCACACTGGAAAATCTGCGGTACTCCATGGAGATCATTGACAAGCTGCCCATGGACGAGCCCGTCATTGGCTTGGTGAGCAGCGAGTATCATCTGCACCGTGCCAAGCGATTGGCGGCGTATGTGGGCATTGACGTGATCGGCGTTGCGGCAAAGACCAGCTACCCCACGGTGAAGGCCAATTACTTCATCCGCGAAGCCTTCGCCATGACGGAGCAGTATGTGTTTGGGTACGAAGGCGTATAAGCAAACAACCATGGGTTCCCCATGGCTGTTTGCAGTGAAGATAGAAGAGTGAAAAGAGAAAAGAAATTGTGAAATCCAATTATCAAATTGGATTTCAACAAAAAATATCCATCAATTCCTAAGAATTGATGGATACCACTTCTCTTATCTCTTCTCTTTTATCTCTTATCTAAATCAAAAGCCACGGAACATCCGTGGCTTTTGATTTATTTGTTGCCCTTGAGGGCCTTCATTCTCATGCTGTGGTCAAGGATGCGCTTTCTCAGACGGAGGGTCTTGGGGGTTACTTCCAGCAGCTCGTCGTCTGCCAGGAATTCCAGACACTGTTCCAAGCTCATGATCTTGGGGGTCACCAGACGCAGTGCATCGTCGCTGCCGCTTGCACGCATATTGGTCAGCTGCTTGCGCTTGCAGACGTTGACGGACATATCCTCCGCCTTGGGGTTCTGGCCAACGATCATGCCTGCGTACACGGGCACACCGGGGCCGACGAACAGCACACCGCGTTCCTGTGCGTTGAACAGGCCGTAGGTAACGGTCTCGCCGGTTTCGAATGCGATCAGAGAGCCGGTGGAGCGGCGGGCAATTTCGCCCTTGAAGGGCTCGTACTTTTCAAATACGCTTGCCAGAATGCCTTCGCCCTTAGTTGCGGTCAGGAATTCGTTGCGGTAGCCAAACAGACCGCGGGAGGGTACCAGGAAGGTTGCCTTGGTGCGGTTGCCCACAGGCAGCATTTCCAAAAATTCGCCCTTGCGGCGGCCCAGCGCTTCGATGACGGAGCCGATGTTTTCGGAGGGTACGTCAACAACAACGCGTTCGATGGGTTCGGACTTTACACCGTCGATTTCCGCAAACAGTACGCGGGGAGGAGATACCTGAAATTCGTAGCCCTCACGGCGCATGGTTTCGATGAGAATGGACATGTGCATTTCGCCGCGGCCCGCAACCACGAAGCTGTCCATGGCATCGGGGTCATCGGTGACACGCAGAGCCACGTCCTTCAGGGTTTCGCGGTACAGGCGGTCACGGAGCTGACGGGAGGTGACGAACTTGCCTTCGCGGCCTGCGAAGGGAGAGTCGTTGATGGAGAAGGTCATTTCCATGGTGGGAGCGGAGATCTGTACAAATTCCATGGGCTCCACTGCGCCCACTGCGCAAATGGTGTCGCCGATGGAGATGTCACCCAGACCGCTCATGGCAATGATGTTGCCTGCGGAGGATTCGGTAACGGGGGTACGGGCCAGACCTTCGTATTCATACATGGACACAGCCTTTGCCTTGCGGCTCAGGGAGCTGTCGTGGTAGTTGCAGACCATGATCTCCTGGTTCTGCTTGATGGTACCACGTTCAATGCGGCCGATTGCGATACGGCCCACGAATTCGTTGTAGTCCACGGAGGAAACCAGCATCTGGAAGGGTGCCTCAGTGTTGGTTTCGGGTGCGGGGATATAGTCCATGATAGTGTCGAACAGGGGCTGCAGGTCGGTGCCCACCACGTCGGGAGCATAGGATGCGGTGCCCTGTCTGCCGGAGCAAAACAGCATGGGAGAGTCCAGCTGCTCGTCGGTAGCATCCAGATCCATCAGCAGCTCCAGAATTTCGTCAATGACCTCATGGATACGCTGGTCGGGACGGTCGATCTTGTTCAGTACAACGATGACACGGTGACCCATAGCCAGCGCCTTGCTGAGAACGAAACGGGTCTGGGGCATGGGGCCTTCCGCAGCGTCAACCAGCAGGATAACACCGTTGACCATCTTCAGCACACGTTCTACTTCGCCGCCGAAGTCCGCGTGGCCGGGGGTGTCTACGATGTTGATTTTGGTGCCCTTGTAGCGGACAGCGGTATTCTTGGCCAGAATCGTGATGCCGCGTTCACGTTCCAGGTCACCGGAGTCCATAACGCGTTCCACCACTTCCTGGTTTTCGTGGTACACGCCGGACTGCTTCAGCATTTCGTCAACCAGGGTGGTCTTACCGTGGTCAACGTGGGCAATGATTGCAATATTTCTCAAGTTCTGCAAAACGAACACTTCCTTAAGTGTAAAAATTCAAAAATTAAGCAGTTTATTATACTCCCCTAATATGTAAATTGCAACGATAGATTATGGATTTTTCGGAAAATATACAGGAATAAGAAGGATTTCCTTGTAGGGGCGAACTGCGCAGCTGCACCCCAAAAATCTCTTCCGCGTAGGGAGCGTCGTCCCCGACGCTCCCTACAAATCCCGATTATTGGGGCTCACTCCAATATTCGACTCGACATAATTTCGAAACAAGGATATAATACAATTAACAAAACCAACAACAAGGAGGACAGCGTATGAAGTTCATCGGACTATTCGGCGGATGCTATTTCCTGATTTTTCTGGCCTTGAACATCATTTGGCCTTTGTTTGAAAACATTTACGGTATTGTTGGAATTGCCGCATTCTTGATGGCACTTGTCCTGCGGCTGTTCATGGGGCAGAGTGACCGTCTGGACGAACTGGAAGTGCGGCTGACCCTTGCAAACAGAGAGCTCAAGACCCTCAAAGATCAGCTGAATGAAAAGAATAAGGAGGACTGCGCATGAAATTCATTGGACTGTTTATTGTATCCTGCATTTTGCTGGTCATTCTCGTTTCCGTGTTCGGCAATTTTTTGGGAGGCTTTGCCCTGCTGGCACTGCCTGCCTTCTTCATCGCCGCCGTCCTGCGGATGTACATGAGCATTGACGAACGCTTGGAGGAAATCGAGCGCAGACTGGGCATTATCCCCGAGGAGGAGCCCAAGTCCTTCGCGGAACAGGTCATGGAGAATAATCAAAAGGAAGAATAGGTGCTCTTGTAGGGCGGGGGCTTGCTCCCGCCGTTCCGCACAAATATCACTGCCGATGTTAACGCACAAGCGGCGGGAGCAAGCCCCCGCCCTACAATAACTCTCCTTAAAGGAGGAGCCTTCACAAGAACAAACCCTCTTGCTTTCGCAAGAGGGCTTGTTTTTTACAGTCAATATCCGCAGAACCGATACCGTGCAATATAACGGAACGATACAGCAATTGTTGGTACGAGCTGAAAAATTATTGCATCGTTGCCAGCATGACAGCCTTGATGGTATGCATACGGTTTTCCGCTTCGTCGAAGACGATGCTTTGGGGTCCTTCGAATACCTCGTTGGACACTTCCATGGAGTCTCTGCCGAACTTTTCCCCCATCTCCCTGCCGATCTTGGTATTCAAATCGTGATATGCGGGGAGACAATGCATAAACCGTGCCCGGGGGCCCGCGTTTTCCATAATGGCGGCGTTCACCTGATAGGGGCTTAGGGCCTCAATACGCTCTGCCCAGACCTCCGTGGGCTCGCCCATGCTGACCCAAATATCCGTGTAGATCACGTCCGCACCCTTGGTGGCCTCCATGGGGTCACTGCACAGCGTGATGCTGCCGCCGCTTTCCGCTGCCAGCGCCTTGCAGGTATCCACCAGCTCCGCCGCGGGGAAATAAGCCTCGGGAGCGCAGGCGGTGAAGTGCAGCCCCATCTTGGCGCAGCCAACCATGAGGCTGTTGCCCATATTGAAACGGGCATCCCCCATATATACAAAGTTGATGCCCTTGAGCTTGCCAAAATGCTCTTGGATCGTCAGAAAATCTGCCAGAATCTGGGTGGGGTGGAACTCATCCGTGAGCCCATTCCATACGGGGACCCCTGCATAGGCCGCCAGCTCCTCCACGATATCCTGCCCGAAGCCTCGATACTCAATACCGTCATACATTCTGCCCAGCACACGGGCGGTGTCCGCAATGGATTCCTTTACCCCGATCTGGCTGCCCGTAGGCCCCAGATAGGTGGTGCCCATGCCCAAGTCATGCCCCGCCACCTCAAAGGCGCAGCGGGTACGGGTGCTGGTTTTCTCAAAAATCAGAGCAATGTTCTTCCCCTCCAAATGTCTGTGGGGAATGCCCTGCTTCTTCTCCTGCTTCAGCTTTGCCGCCAAATCCAAAAGATCCCCGATCTCCTCGGCGGTGAAATCCAACAGCTTCAAAAACGACTTGCCTTTCAGTTCCATAGTCCCGTACCTCCTGTCTGTGTCCCCTCCCTTTCAGCGAGGGAGGCTATTTATGATGAATGATTATACATCATATTCACGTATTATGCAATAGTCAGCGAATATTTTTACAGTGTCGCAAATTCCCTCACAAAAATATGTAAACTTACTATGAAGTAAATTGACAAATGCGCCGCGGTGAATAAAATAGTAGTATAAAGATTTTGTACGATGAATTTCCACATAGGATTGGAGTTATATGAAAAACAAACTGCAACAGTTTATGCAAGGCCGATACGGCGGGGATGCCCTGTACCGCGTGCAGCTGTTCGGTGCTGTATTGTGCTCTGTGCTGTCCGTGCTGACACAAAAGAGCGTGCCCGTGAGCAGCCTGTTCAGCGCCGCATCCATGCTGCTGATCGTATGGGCGATTTTCCGTGCTTTGAGCCGCAACATTGAAAAGAGATATCTGGAGAACCTCTATTATTTAGAGTGGCTGGGCGGTCTGCGCCGTAAGATGCGGTTCCGCAGGGAGAAGCACCAGCAGCGGAAGGACTTTAAGTTCTTTGTATGCCCCAACTGCAGCACCAACCTCCGCGTCCCCAAGGGCAAGGGCAAGGTGAACATTACCTGCAGCAAATGCGGCACCCGCTTCCAAGGAAAAACCTGATCCCCCCAAACCGAAGCTGCTTCCCGCTGCTTCGGTTTTTTCGTGGAAATGCTTGCATTTTCTCCCATAACCGTAGTATTATAGATTGTTATATTATCCCCCTTTTCGAAAGGATCTCATTTATGAGCAAAGCTTTTTCCAAGCGGAATCTGTGGGCCCCACTGTTTCTGCCTTTGACCATTTTATATGAGGAGCTGCTGCTGCGACTGTTTTCCGTGGATGCCGCTCGCTTCGACTACCATCTGCTGTACCTTGCGGTATTCGCCGCAGCCTTCGGCAGCCTGTTCTACGCCATTGCCCAATGCCCCAAATCCCGCAAGCTGCGTCTGGTGCTGACGGGGCTGTTTGCATTCGTCCCCATCGTGGTATTCTGTGCGGAATACTGCGCCCACTCCTACTTCCAGATTTTCTTTGAAGTGGGCTATATGCTCAGTATGTCCGGCAACGTCACCGCGGACTTCGGTGCCGACACCGTAAACACCGTCATCCATGGGCTGCCCTATATTTTCACCGCTCTGATCCCCATGGTGATTCTGGCGTGGAAGCACAAGAAAATCGTCCCCGCCCACCGCAGCTCCAAGAAACAGCGTGCACTGTCCGCAGGGCTGTTTGCAGTGCTGGAAATCGGTGTCATCCTGCTTCTGCTGCTTGGCAACGGGGATTTGGAGGAGGACCGCGAATACTTCACCGCGGAATACGCCATTAACCCCGCCATCACCCGCTTCGGGCTCATGTGCAGCCTGCAGCTGGAAGGGGTCTACGGCATCTTCGGTGTCCCCGAATTTACCCCCGGTATCGCTTCGGATCCCACTCCCTCCGCGCAGCCCACTCCCGCTGTGACCCCAGACCCTGTGTACGGAGCAAACGTGCAGGACATTGACTTCAAGGCCATCGGGGAAAGCACCAATGACAAGCTGGTGCAGGAAATGAGCAGCTATTTCGCCGCCAAGACCCCCACGGACAAGAACCAATACACGGGGATGTTCGAGGGCAAAAACCTGATTTTCATTGTGGCGGAATCCTTCTCCCCCTATGCTGTCAGCGAGGAACTGACCCCCACCCTGTATAAGCTGTCCACCGAGGGCTTTGTGTTCACGGACTTCTACCAGCCCGACTGGCACCAGAGCACCACAGGGGGCGAGTTTGCCGCCGTAAGCGGTCTGCTGCCCACCAACGTCAACGGTGCCCTGTCCTTCCTTGCCAGCGCCAGAAAGTCCATGCCTTATGCCTTGGGCAACCAGTTTATGGAGCTGGGCTACGCCACCCGCGCCTACCACAACAACACCTGGAACTTCTACGAACGCCACCGCACCCACCCCAATCTGGGCTATGTGTACAAGGGCTGCGGCAACGGTCTGAACCTCATCAGCAGAAGCTCCTGGCCCAACTCCGACCATGAAATGATTCTGGTCACCGCCGATGAGTACATTGACAACTATGTCAACAACGGTGAAAAGTTCCACACCTATTACATGACCGTCAGCGGTCACGGGGCATGGGGCTTCGGCGCCCACAAGATGTGCGAAAAGCACGAAGACGAAGTGGCGCACCTGACCCAGTACTCCACCCCCGTGCGGGCATACATCGCCTCTCAGCTGGAGCTGGAGCTGGCAATGACGGAGCTGATGAACAAGCTGGAGGCTGCGGGCATTGCCGATGACACCGTCATTGCACTGACCTCCGACCATTATCCCTACAAGCTCACCTCCAAGGAATATCACGAGCTGGAGCCTGTGGACACGGGAGATCGTGATATGCTGCGCTACCGCAACAGCTTCATGCTCTGGTGCGGCAGCATGGAAGAGCCCATCGTCATCGATGACCCCTGCTCCTCCATCGACATCATCCCCACCCTGTCCAATCTGTTCGGTCTGGAATACGACTCCCGTCTGTTCAGCGGCCGTGACATTCTCTCCACCAATTACAATGTATCCGACCCCAACTCCCCTCAGCCCTTTGTTGTGGGTGTGGACGGCGGCATCGGCAGCAGCTGGATCAGTCTGGCAGGCAGCTACGATTCCTTCACCGATACCTTCACCCCCAATCCCGGGTATGAGGAATTTGACAACGAGGAATACATCGATGCCATGAAGGACAAGGCCAAGGAGATGTTCAAGTACGCTAAGAACATCCTCTATAAGGACTACTACAAGCTGGTGGAAGAACAGCTGAATCCAAGCGTTGAAGAACCCATCTAAAGCTAAACGAACAGCCTCTGAGATTTCTCAGAGGCTGTTTCAGACTGTCAAAGAACCCCTGTTTTCAAAAAACGAAAACAGGGGTATTTCTGTAAAAGGGAGCAAAAATGCTGAAAATGAAACGATGCAAGGAGTTCTTCCAACTCCAAATTGCCAGCTTTTTCAGATTCATGGCA
>JAFQDR010000042.1 GCA_017415945.1 Oscillospiraceae bacterium | reverse complement strand
CTCAAGAAATTTCTCTCACCCTGTAAGATTCTTCTTCCATATCGGTACATACCTTAATGAAATGGATTTCATACGAAATCCCAAAAAAGGAGGTATTTCAAGTGAACGATGCTGATATCATCAGTCTGTTCTGGGCGCGTTCTGAAACAGCCATCACAGAGCTGGGAAACAAATATGACCGGCTCGCCCGTTCGGTTGCCATGAACATCCTACATGACAGACTGGACACCGAGGAATGCATGAACGACAGCTATCTCGGTATGTGGAACAGCCTGCCGCCGGAAAAGCCGCAGATTCTGCCCGCATTCTTCACGGCGATCACGCGGAATCTTGCGCTGAAGCTGTACCGATACAAATCCGCATCCAAACGAAATGCGATTATGGAAGAACTTACGGACATGACAACGACGACACCATCCCCGGAAGAGGAAATTAACTATGCCGCCGACATCATATCCTATTTTCTCTCCACATATGATAAACCTTCCCGCGTATTGTTCATGCGGCGGTATTATCTCGGTGAAAGCATTGCGGATGCGGCAAAGGCGGTCGGGATTACAGAAAACCATGCGGGAGTCAAGCTCTCCCGTATGCGTGCCAAGCTCAAGAAAATACTGGAGGAGGAGGGGATCACCGTATGAAGGAAATTGATTTTCTCGATGCGGTCGGCAGAGTCGATAGAAAATATATAGAAGAATGCATTACATATAAGCCCCCGAAGCGGATGAATGTCTGGATCAGACGAATGAGCACCATCGCAGCGTGCTTCTTAGTTATCATCGGGGCTGTGTTGTTTATAAACCATCTGAATCAGCCGGTGATCATTGATGAAAACGGCTTCTACATCGAAGACGGCGTTCTGCTCCGGTACACAGGGTCGGAAACGGATGTTACCATCCCCGAGGAAGTGGAAACCATTGCGGACTTCACCTTCCTTGAGAACACGAACAGGACGAAAATTGAGGTTGTCCGTCTTGGTGCCAGTGTACAGAAGGTAGAAACCAATGCCTTTGCGGGGCTGGAAAATCTCGTGGATATTATCATTGCAGCCAATAACCTCTCCTTTGTGGAGGAAGACGGACTGCTGATGACCTCTGACAAATCCATACTTCTGCAGTACAAGCGTCAGGGTGAAGCCTCCTTCACCATCCCCGAATCGGTTCGCTTTGTGGCGGCTCATGCGGTTCAGGGTACTGAGCTTGAGGAGATCGACTTCGGCAATATTGAGTATATCGGGTATTACGCTTTTACGAGCAACTACAAGCTGAAAGCCATTCACCTGCCGGATTCTGTGAAGTACATCGGTGACGGTGCGTTCTCTGACTGTACATCTGCTGTGAACGGAACAATTCCTGCGGATGCTGAAGTCAGTGATAATGCATTCTGGCGTGTTCCTTTCTACAATTCCATGCTTGCCGGTCAGATGTGCCCCGGTGAGGAAATTCGTCGGGGTCTGATTACTCCGTCGGAAGCCATTCGGAAAAGTGATCTGTATTCGCTGACCGAGCAGCTTACCTATGTTCTCGCTTCCATCCGAGGGGATACCGATTATGAACCCAGCGAGGCCGCCAAGTTTGGTACTGCCGCAGCGATGGATGCACCTTCTGTTCCGGAAGGAATGATCGTTCCAAAATCAGTCTCGATAGACGATCTGACTTTCAAGGATTATGGTTGGGGTAACACCGGTATTTATGATCTGCAGATCAATATTCCCGCTGGGGATTACACTATCGTGATCGAATCTTATGGCTATGATCCTTTTGATGAGCTGTACTGGAAGGAAACACGGTTCCGTCTCGTCAATCTGTATTATCTGAAAAATGAAATATCATCCGAGGATGTGGCGGCGGAGGAATTCGGATGGACCGTAATCCCTGAAAAAGATGAGAAAACTTTCACGGGTTTCACCCTCATACACGAGGATGGTACCGTGATTCATCATAATTGTTCGTACCGTCCCACAGAACCGTATCGATTCCTATTCTCACCAAACGGGACGAGACTTGCGGTGGAATACAAGCATCCCATGGGCTATTATTCTTTCTATATTCTCTCGCTGAACGGAGATATGCTGGATACTGCTGTCAACCCAAGTAAGGAGACGGAGTATATGCACCGTTATTATGGTGAATATCAAGGAGGTACACTCTGCTGGGTAGATGATGAGAATCTGGAAGGTGTCAATATCTACGGCAAATTCCGCTTCAACCTGCAGGATTTTTATGAAACTAAGGTAACGCAGCTTGATGAAGATCCTTCGCTTACAGATCCTGACAACCACAATACGGTTACTGTCTGTGTGTATACGTTGTATGGCGACGACATTTATCTCGATATTCCGGAAACCTGGCGGGATCGCGGGTCTTATTATGATCTTGTCAGAGAATCTCAGGGACTGGATCCGGTACGCATGGCTTTATTCGGTAGTCTGCCTAAAGACAGAACAATGTCTGGTGGCGAATGGACCCCTGAAAAACTGACCAAGGCTGCTATGGAAAAAGACGGACTTCAAGGAAGCCCATGGATAATGTCCGAATCGAAAATCTTTTATGGAACCACTGCTCATGATGTTTCCTATATGGTCATAAAAGATGAATTTCCGGGAGAGTTTCCAAGAGATGAGTATACCATTGCCCTCGCTTACCAGGGTGTCATGGTACACGACATCGAGTTCAAAACCTATCCCGAAGACGGCGAAAATGCGTTTGAGAATATTATTCTCCCGATCCTTGAGAGTATCATTATTGAGCCGGAGGGGATCGCTCACGTCGTAGACGGAAAATTTTCGATTATTCCGTCTTGCTTCAGTAAAAGTATATCTGCTCTTCCCGAAGCCGTT
>JAFQDR010000041.1 GCA_017415945.1 Oscillospiraceae bacterium | reverse complement strand
CCCCTGGTTGGCGAGATCAAGGAGCTGAAGTATGTTAAGAACGTAGTTGTAGCAACTGCTGATGCTGTGATCGCTGAGGCTGGCGCTGATCTCAAGTATGAGGTTGGTACAATGATCGAGATCCCGAGAGCTTGCCTGACAGCTGATGAGATCGCTAAGGAAGCTGAGTTCTTCTGCTTCGGTACAAACGATCTGACGCAGATGACTTATGGCTTCTCCAGAGACGATGCCGGTAAGTTCCTGAACGCTTACTATGATGCAAAGATCTTCGAGAACGATCCCTTCGCTAAGCTCGACCAGACTGGCGTTGGCAAGCTGATGGAAATGGCTATCAAGAATGGTAAGGCTGTTCGTCCCGAGATGCACGTTGGTATCTGCGGCGAGCACGGCGGCGACCCGACATCTGTTGAGTTCTGCCACAAGCTGGGCCTGACCTATGTATCTTGCTCTCCTTTCCGTGTTCCGATCGCAAGACTGGCTGCTGCTCAGGCTGCTATCGCTGATCAGAACTAATCAACTAAGTTAATCCATTAATGTTTCCCCATTCCCCTGGTGCGATTGCAATTGATCTGCACCAGGGGAATGGGAAATATTTATTTTAAGGTGGTAATAAAATGAAGAGTGCCATAGATACATTGATCAGTGTGATCGGAAAATACATTGGAGATCGAAAACTGGTTCTTCGCTGGAAGAACCCAGCAGTGGAAAAAGCTATCTATGATGCCCTGAACATCAAACCAGTTTTTTATGTAACCAGAGCCAGTCATCGGTTTGACAATGAGGAATCATTTTCTGACGAGATGCTTGCGGGCAAATCGGATGAATATTATCTGGTGATCTGTCCCGAACTGAAATGGAACCAGGCTGATCATGACCGATATGCCAAGATGGGCTATACCTATAAAAAGGATATCTTCTGGCTCGCCCCCAGATCTGAAACAGTCAATGCCAACTCCAGCAATTTTACATACGAAGACGACTTCGGCAACAAAATCAATGCAAAATCCAAAATCAATGTACAATTCTGCGGATGCAACAGTAGTATTACAATAGGTGAAAATGTTATTTTTCCTCAGGCAATGATCAAGGTAGGAAATAATGTAAATCTATCAATTGGAAGTAACACAATCATATCATCAGCCCAGTTCACTTTTGCAGAACATGCAACGCTTCAGGTCGGTGAAAGAGTCAATATTGCAGGGATGTTTTTCTCTGTTAATGTAGACTCCACAGTCATAATCGGAAACAGCACAACAATACAGACCGGAAAACTGAGAACCGGCAGAAATCAGCGGGTTGAAATCGGCAATGACTGCATGTTCTCGTGGGATATCACATTTATTCCGCATGATGGTCACCTGATCTGGGATGTAAAGACCGGAAAGTGTACCAACAACACAACCGGCCCCCAAAGACTATCTGTTAAAATCGGCGACCATGTATGGATCGGCGGTGAAACCGTGTTCATGCCGAACACAACGGTTGGCTCGGGTTCCATCTGCGGATTCCGAAGTCTGGTTAGGGGAACCTATCCCAACAACTGTATTCTTGTGGGCAGTCCGGCCAAGATTGTCAGAAAAGACATTGCATGGTCACGTTCCAATATTTCTTTTGATGACAATGATTTCTTCAAGATTGATGAGGACTTCCGTCAGTTGACCTCCGAGGATAAAGTATAATTATCCACCCTCCCCGTCTCGCTGAGTTGGGGAGGGCTTTTGTGTAGAAACTGCCATTCCGATTGGAATGGCAGTTGTTTTGTATTATCCGCCCAGCTTCTGCAGAGTATCCTTCCGTACTTCTTCCCTTACGGCTTTCAGATAATCGGAAAAGGCAACTTTGTCATCAGCATAGGTCTTGTTCAGTTCGTACTCCTTCGGAATCCATGTGGACAGATCCGAAATATTATGCTGGATCAATGCTTCCAGTCCGTCGAGGGCTTTGAAGATCTTTGCTTCCAATGTTTCACGCTGTTCCATCTCGGCATACAGGGCGGTCATTTCCTCCCGAAGATGTTCCGGCAGTGTGTCCAGCCACGCAGACAGCAGTTTCTTTTCGGTTTGTTCATGGACGTCGTTCTTCTCAAAGGTCGGAATGTCCCCCGTAAACGCTTCGCCCAGATCATGGATGATGCACATTTTCATGACTTTGTCCATGTCCGCTTCAGGAAATTCGTCCTTGATCAGAAACGCCATCAGCGTCACCATCCAGCTGTGTTCCGCAACACTTTCATGTCTGCCGTTTCTGGTGTAACAGTGTCTGGTGGCATCTTTCAGGCGTTCGGCAACACTCAATGCTTCAATCAGGGTTCTTGGGTTCATAACGATTCTCCTTCGTAGATTTTTAACGTGCTAATTTCTCAATATCATTATATCACGGCTTCATGAAAAACGCAACCTCCCCGACTCGATGCGTTGGGGAGGGTTTTTGTGTGTACGGAAAAGCCGCACCTGTGGTGGTGCGGCTGGGGTATAGAAAGGGTTCGATCAATCAGAAATAGTGCGTATAATCTCATACTTAATGAAGTATCATTCTCATTAATACCGTTCCTTCGTTATTTTCAAGTTCTTCAAATCCCATCTTCTTATACAATGCATAGCCTATTCTCATTACTTCAGGCTTTGTAGTGAAACAAACTTCCTCAATACCCAACTTGCGGCATTTATCCAACATGGCATTCAGCATAGGTCTTGCAAACCCCCGTCCTCTGCATTCCGGTTTAATGAATAAACGCTTGGCCTCTGCTGTATGATCTCCTGTCCTCTTGATTGCAATTGTAGCAACAGCCTTTTTTTCGTCATACCCAAGTAGCAAAGCTCCATCACGATAAAACCCTTCGAGATCTGCCAGTTCTTTATCAAGAGATACAAAGCAAGATTCTGCACCTTTTATTTTTGAATACTCCAAGATTAGTTCTTTAGCAGCTTCAAAATCATCACAATCTCTTATTTCAATCATCTATGATACCTCCATCAACGATTCTTTCAAATTTCGATTTATTATCCCCTTCATTATACCACACACAAACTAAAAACACAATACCCGCCTCGATGAGTTGAGGAAGTTTTTTTGTGTATAGAAAAGCCGCACCTGTGGCGGGGGGCGGCTGGGGTATAGAAAGGGTTCGATCAATCAGAATTTATAAGTCTAAAACCATAAACACATCTGAATATACACTTGAATTATACTTTTCAGTATTATTGAACCCGACTCTGCGATATAAAGCGATTGCTTTTGTACTTGTAGACAAAGAATCAAGAAACATTTTCGTATAGCCGTATTTTTTAGCTTGATTTATAGCGTAAATAAGCATTTCCTTTCCATATCCCACACCTTGATACTGTTCTAACAGATATAATGATTTCAGCTCACAGCTTTTGCTTTCCAATTCGGAAACAGCGACAGTTCCAATGATATTGCTGCCGTCAAACATACACCAGAATCCTACAAAATGTTCTGCAATGTTCAGGTAATAGCTATGTCTGCCGCTTATATCCAAACATCTATGAGATTCAGGTAAACATCTTTCTAAAAAGGAAATCAATTGAGGTTCATACTCTTTTTGGTATTCAATTATTTCAAAGGATTTATGTTTCATCTGATTACACCTCTAAATTCCGATTTATTATCCCTTTCATTATACCACACACAAACTGAAAACACAACACCCCGACTCGCTGAGTTGGGGAGTTTTTGTGTGTACGGAAAAGCCGCACCTGTGGTGGGGTGCGGCTGGGGTATGAAAATGATTTGGTGTCTCTGGAATTGTGTATCCAAACTGTTCTTACACTCACTACGCTTTCAAATTCGGAACAATTCTGTATTTCATGTGTCTGGCTTTGAAATAGCAGTAACCTTTTCCTATTTGTTCGACTGTCATATCATCATCGTCGATAAGATATAGGAATCCGTCCTTTTGAAGAATGGTAGAACCCTGCCAATATGGGTCACAGTGATCAGGATTTCTGCTTGAAGTGTCATACTCCAGATCGCCCCAGAGCCATACTTCAATTTCACATCCCCAAGTGCCATCAAATCTTAAGTATAGTGTGCCGTCTTGTTGCAGTTCTTCTTTTGCAATGCGGGCATCGTGGAAACCGCCCGATGCCCAATCAAGGTTATCTATCTCTTTTTGTCCCTTTATTTCTTGTATTTCTTCATAGATATACCCTGCATCCATTGAACGGCATTTTTCGAGAATCTCCTCCGGCTGCTGATCCAGATCAAGGAAGGAATCCAACAGATCTCTCGAAAGGAAATCGACACAACCTACTCCATCATCATCCATATTCCAATTCTCATGATCCGAGTCAACAATCAGAATCTGTGGGATAATGTATTGGGTATCAGGAACCATATGCAGCCATCTTATCAGGCGTTTCTTCTCCTCATCCCAAACAATCCAATACGGATTATGGATACTCTGAATGTATTTTTCATAGTCATCTGTTGCTGTAATATCTCTGAAATATCCGAATACAGCAGAAACATAATATTTGCCATTTCCTTGACATACAATGGCGTGCATGGATTCAACACCTCACATTCCAATTCTGATGGGTTACCCCCTTCATTATACCATACACCTACTGAAAACACAATACCCCGACCCGCTGATTTGGGGAGTTTTTGTGTGTACAGAAAAGACGCACTTGTGGTGGGGTGCGGCTAAGATATAGAAATTGTTCGACAAATTTAAGGTTGTCAGTTGTCTTCTCCAATCTTCATCGCTTCAGTTTCCACCCAAGCTGGCTTAAATCCACTGTTGATGGCGATATTTTGCGACTGAATATTCGCAGCTGCAGTGCCATAGAAGGGGATGTCACCCATTTCGATGATTCTGTTCTTCAGCAGCGTCACAAGATAGGAGCCAATTCCCTTTGAACGGTATTCCGGAAGCGTATCGATTCCGATCTGCTGCCAATGCGGTGCATCCTCCGAACAACCTGCCATACCCATAATGGTATCCCCATCGACCGCAATAACAACGATTCTGTCAGGCCGCACAGGACAGGGTACCGGAAAAGCGATTGCGTTCGAAAACTGCGGATTGCCGTAGAACGGGCTGATCTCGCCATCATAAAGCCACTTCACCTGATAGCGTTCTTCTGCCTCGACGTTGCGGCAAGGCAGGAACATATGATGTGTCGGAGCCATCTGATAGCCGTACCGCTTCAGTTCTTCGTTCAATTCAGTGAGTTTCCCGAATTCAAAGAGGTGGTGTCCCTCTGCATCCTTGCTCCAACTATGCAGGAACTCGTGCAGGCATTCGTCCGCCATAATGACAGTGTTTCTGCCAAGCGTCACCATTTGTAAAAACGGCTTATCAGGGCTGTAGTTCCTTCTGCCCTCATTCAGTTTCGAGACTGTGATGATATTCTCCTTCGCCTGAAGGTCTGCTGGAGTACAGTTGAAATCAAGAGACAACTGCTGCAGGAGTTTTTCATAGTATTCTTTGAACATGCTTCTCGTCCTCGTTTTCTCTTACAAAAATTCTGATGGATTGTCCCTTTTATTATATCACTCACAGATCAAAAACACAATACCTCGACTCGATTGATTTGGCGATGGCTTGGATCGTGGAATCAGGATTTTCTCCGTTCCTCTCTCCACTGTGCATAGACATCATCATACAGCGGCGAAACATGTGATTTTGTCAGATAAAACCAATCCTTATCAAAGGATTTTGCCGTCACCGCATCAATATCTTCCTTGTCATAATACAAATACGGACTGCATTCTTCTCCGAACAGCAATGCATCAGGATATTTCTGCATATATGCCGCTGTAATCTCCAGCAGCAAGTCTGTATTCACGCTATCCTCATCATGATAGATCGCATCAAAAAACACTTCACGATAATACCTGCCGAACGGTTCGGGGTAATCAACGGGTTTGGCTGAATCTACATACACACGGATACCATTCCATCGGCTGTGCTTCCAGAGATATAATGGGTGTTCATTTTCATATTCAAACTGTATCCCAAGCGACGAAATCATGCCTGTGAATTCACAGATCACATCCGTCCTCGGACGTTTCGGAATCAATTTCCGGTTAAGATACATACTGCTGCCCATATGTTTCTCCTTTTCAGGTCTGGTTTGCAAATTATGGTTTTCACTTTCATTATACCATACTATTACTGAAAAAACAACTCAGCAATTCATAGAGAACGAGGGGTGTTTTGCATAGGCGTGTCTGTTTTGGACACCCCTTTTGCCGATAAAGCAGCCGACAGATTTCGTCCCCGTATTGCAGTTTTCTTCCCGATATACTATAATTATGATAATAAAAATAATCCGCAGGAAGGTGAAAGAAATGCAATACCCATTCGGAGAAAAGGTACACAGACTCGTACAGGAAGACCGTTCCCCAAAACGTGTATTCGTGCTGGGCGTTTACGCAAGTGCGGTACACGCAAAGTGGAAGAAAGGAAACAAGACCATCTGTCAGGCACTTGCTGTTGCCAGTGAACCGAGAATTTTCTGGGACGGCAATCCCGAAGAAGCAAAGCGGATCATTGATCGGATCAAAATTCCTGCTGCGCTTGGTGAACTGATCCCTGCAAGCCGTCAGCTGAACGGGCCATCTGCAAAGGTGCTTGATGAGCAGATTCTTGCACCGCTCGGATTCACCCGCAAGGATGCATGGCTCTGCGATCTGCTGCCGGAAACCCGGTTGAACCCAAGTCAGGAAAAGGCGATTCGTGAACGATACAATCCCCTGATCGAAGAATACGGACTGAATCCCGTGACAATTCCGAACCGTCCGAGCAGTTTCTGTGATGAAAAGCGTGCAGCCGAAATCACGGATGAGCTTATGGAATCGCAGGCACCGCTGCTTGTTCTGCTTGGCGATATTCCGATCGCACAATATCTGAAGCGTGTGGCTGAGGTGGATTTCTCCTCGCTGCAGGAATTTACAGAACGTTATGGCTACGGCAATACTGTTTCAGTTCAAATCCGTGACAGAATCGTTGATATACTGCCTCTTGCCCATCCCCGACAGATCGGAGCTTTGGGCACACACAGCGAGAAGTGGTATCTGCTGCATCAGCAATGGGAAACGGATCGGCACAATGGGAGATGAGTGGTATGCAGACCAAAGAACTTGTGAAATTGATTGACCGGACGATCGTAGATATCTGGGAGAATGAAATCAAATCCGACTACGAATGCGGCTGGCTTCTCAAAGAAGATACGCTGAAAAATGCACTGTACTTTCATCTTCGCAGCAAGCTCGGGACGGTGTTTGAATACAATGATATCCGTATTTTCACAGAATTCACGGATGACAAATTCAAAGGCACAGGCTGCCGTCCGGATATGGTCATTGCCCGTGTGGATATGAATGCTTCGTCGAAATACTGGGGCAATGACGTGACCGAGTGCCTTGCTGTCATTGAGATCAAATACAAAGCGGGGTTCACACCGCATCACGATATTATTGCTGACTACGAAAAACTGAAATACTACGCGCAGAAGCTCGGCGTAACCGCTAAGCTCTACATGGCAACGATCTGGGAATATGAGGACGATCCCACCAATTGGGAACGCAAGAATGCAGCCTGGGCAAAAGGCAGGCTCACGGAACTGAACGCTTCCTATGCCAGGGAGAGTGAGGGTGAGATGCGGTTTTATGTGTATCCGCATGAGTGAATCATTTTGATTTCGGAGGAGAATGTGATGTCAAATCCATGGGAAGAAATACGGCTCGATGATTACGAAAATCATATGCGTCTGGATGCTGTCCGGCAGCTTCAGGCGATGAATGCCACCATTGTAAACAAGACCTGATAGGTTAAATCTGATCTATGGTTTCAAAAAAACAATTAAAAACTTTGATTTATATTGAAATTCGGAAGTAATTATGATATAATATACGCAATGGCTGGACAAATTACAAACTCGATAGATCAATCACATATGCATCTTTGCGAAACAACACCTAACAAGGAGGTTTATATATGAATCGTTGTTTGTATCACAGCAGTTTTGCAGAATTCATTTCTGCGGACGATGACAAGATTTTAGGAAAACTTTGGGATGAATACCACGGTGTGACGCTCTCAACCACAAAAGAGGCTTTGAAATCTGAAATAACTATTATGAAGGATGTTGTTTCCAGCTTCGAAGTAAAAAATGGCGAAATTGTGTTTGAATACAATATTCCTCGACTGGGTAAGAGAATTGACGTCGTTTTACTTCTTAATGGCATTGTATTTGGTCTTGAGTTTAAGGTAGGTAAATCAAGCATACTGGAGGCCGATGTAGATCAGGTTCTTGATTACGCACTCGATCTGAAACATTTTCATAAATTCAGTGAAGACAGACTAATCGTGCCAATTCTTATCGCAACAGATTATGGCAATACCTCTACCGAAATTCAAATGTCTGTTTATAATGACAGAATCGTAAACCCTCTTGTAACAGGGGTTCCAGGTGCAGGAAAAACATTGGTTGGGCTTGATGTAGCCGTAAAACAAACATATCAAGGCACTAATGAACCGGTTACTGGTGAACAAGCTGTATATCTATCAGGCAACGGACCTCTTGTAGCTGTATTAACCGAGGCACTTGCGCAGGATAACTTTAAAAAATGTAAAGCCAAGGGAGAGAAAAAGAAATTAACAGATTCACGTCGTGAGGTCAGTAAGTCAATTCAGATCATTCACCGTTATCGTGACAATATGCTTGCCAAAATTAAGAATCCCGTTGAAAACGGAATCCTTGAAATTGACCCCGCAAAAGCTGTTAAAATGGAAAATGCAGGATTTGGAGAAGTTGAACATGTGGCCATTTTTGATGAAGCGCAGCGTTCTTGGACTCACAAAAGGCTTGCTGACTACTTAAAAAGAGGCGGAACTTATGGCAATAAACTGAAAGTTCCAAATTTTCCATTATCTGAAGCGGCATTTTTGATTTGGTCGCTTGATCAGCGTGAGGACTGGGCAACAATAGTTTGTCTTGTTGGTGGAGGACAAGAAATAAATACTGGAGAAGCAGGAATATCTGAATGGATCAAAGCGTTGAATGAAATTTTTCCGCATTGGAACATATACATTTCTCCTAAATTAACCGAACCTGAGTATGCGGAGGGCAAGGTAAATAAGCTGCTGAAAAACAACCACAATGTCACCTACTCGGATGATTTGCACTTATCGGTTTCATTACGTTCGTACAGAGCCGAGAAACTGTCTGCTTTTGTCCATGCATTATTGTCATTTGATAATAATGCTGCAGTGCTGTACGAGGAAATAAAGGACAAATACCCGATCGTATTGACAAGAGACATGACAAAAGCGAGAAAATGGCTTCGTGAAAAAGTACGTGGAACAGAACGAACCGGGGTTCTGGTAACAAAAGAGTCGGCGAGATTCAAGCCATTGTCAGTTCATGTGTTGCCATCAGGCGATGAAAATGCAGTTCACTGGTTCCTTGATGATAAGGCAGATGTTCGGTCATCAAATTATCTTGAAGATGCTGCCACAGAGATTCAGGTACAGGGCTTAGAACTTGATTATACCTGTCTATTGTGGGACGCTGATATGAGATATGAAAACGGGGAATGGCATTTCTACAAGTTTAACGGTCAAACGAGGTGGACAGAACAAATCGGGAACACTGAAAGCAAGCGAGAATTACAAAAATACATGCTGAATGCGTACCGCGTTTTGCTCACCCGTGCAAGAGCCGGAATGGTCATTTGTGTGCCAACTGGAAACAGTACTAAAACTGCCAGCGGCTTTTGGGAAGACAATACACGTCTACCCGAATTTTATGATGGTACATATCAATATCTGAAAAGCCTGGGTATTCAAGAAATATAGTCAAAAATCAGCCTCACCGAGTGAATTCTCGATGAGGCTGATTTTTATGTAACGCTTATCATTATATCTCAAAACAATGCCAACTGTTCCGACAAATAGAATGCGTGTTCCATATGCTGCTTGACTTCCGATTCCAAAACTTCGATACTGGATAATGGCAACGTCCGAAAACGAAGCTGGTAAACCATATCAAAGCAATTGGTCACAGCCGCAGTTCCCAGATGTGTCAGGCAAATTAGCTGAATGTGAAAATGATGGGCGATCCGGAACATAGGCTCAAGAAGATGCGGCGAGGAAATCGGGCCAAAGGGATTGTCGAGGATCAGCACGCCGCTGCTGTCGTTGCTTTGACCCAGATTCGCTGTCATGCTGCGTGTGTAGTTCATCATAGATACTACAAGCGTAAAGAAGATCACAAACTGTTCGCCGCCAGAGTTTGCTTTGAGTGCATCTTCCCATGAACGGTAGCGACTGTTCTGCGGATTTCTGTCAATTTTGTATACAGTGATGGGAATACGTTCTGTTCCAATATAGCAATTCAGCAGTCTTCGAATTTCCAAATGTACCCGTCGTTTATTCACAGATGTTTCCAGTTCGGAAAGGTAATTTTTTACTTGCTCTGTGATATAAGTATTGATCCGTACGGATGGCAATTCGCTGTTTGCTTCGATCTCCGGAAGATCAATGCGCAGCATCTGTCTTTTTGTATTGGTGAGCTGTACTGCTGATTTTTTTGACAGGAGCTTCAGGTTATCATATAGCCGTTCAACACGATGTCTGCAGTGCGTGACAAGCTCCTGACGGCTGTTCTCCACGTCTTTCAGGACAACGGCAAGCTGTCCGATGCGTTCCCTGTATCTGTGAAGATCTGCTTCGGTACGCTCACATAATGTGTAATATTTATCGCCATGAATCTGCTGATTTCCGATGACATTCAGTATTCCGTCAAGCGTTCCGCTGAAAAGAGAATGGACAGACCGATAGGGTTCCAGTGCATTTTTGTGATATTTTTTTGCAGATTCTTCTGCCTGTTTCAGTGCATCAATACTGTGTTCAATTTCATCACGGAGCGATTCAATATCTGGTATCTCGCTTAAACGCTTGGGTGTATAGTCCGCTGCGTCTGCCTGAAAGCGTCCAGCATGTCGTGCAGCTTCTTTTCGGCTTGCGGTAAGCTCTCGCAGATGTTGTTCACAGTCTTCAAGTGCCTTTTCAGCAATATGCAGTGCATTCGTACACTCTGGAATCCGGACTTGAAAATCTGAGCCCACTTCGGATCGTTCAAGTAATTCCATATGCAGTTCATCAAGTTTCTGCTTTGCTTGCTTCAATCCGGTTTCAGCACCTGCATACACTGAAGATGCCGCTGTATATGCGTCCGATGCTGTCTCAAAATCCTGTTCCGCATTGTGGTACTGTTCCTCTGTACGATGATATGTTGTGTCGGAATACACCGCCTGCTCATATTCTTCAGGTGAAATAAGAAATCTTTTGAGGCTTTTCCGTATGTCCTGAATTTCTTGCTGAACATCGTCCAACTGCATTTGCAGCTTCTGACGATCGGAAGATCGCTGCTTCTGGAACAGACGATACTCTTCATATAACGCCGGATAATCTGCATTCAACAGCTCTGCTTCTGCGCAGCCATCCAGCTCGCTGAGCAGGCTGCGGTATTGACGCAATTCTGCTTCCAATCCTTCCATCCGTTCCTTACAGAGGCTGATCTGGTCGTCTGTCTGCGTTCTTTTCTTTTGAAATTCTGCTATCGTATCTGCAAAATGTCTGCAGTTTGCTTTGCATGTTACTATTTCTGTACAGATCTGCTCATATTGCACGATCGTATCACAGATCTTTTCAAATGTATCCTTATGCTGCGCTATTTGATGAATTACTTCCTGCTGCTGACTTTGTAGCTTTTTCAATTCACTCTGTCTGCTGCGGATCTGATTCTGACGAGTATCCAAAGCCGAAAGTGCTGTTTTCAGTTCTGCAGACTCCTTTTGATAAGCATCCCATTGTCCTGCCATTTGCTTTTCCGCATCAGCAGGATAGTCAAACAGCTTCAAAACTTCACGTTCTGCCTTCCATTCATCAATCTGATGATGGAGATACTGTATTTCGTCTTGTGCTTCCGAAAGTGAAGCTTCCACCTGTTCACGATAGATAGCTTCGTCTGTGAAATAAGACTGATCATACGCAGAAAGGAAATTTCTGTCGGATTTCCATGTTTGTTCAGCCATAGCTGCAAGTTCTGCAAGTGTATATACCGGTACAATTGAAGAGAGCCATGTATCTGTCAACTGTGACAAAAGATGTGCCTGTTCCCTTTCCGTATCGACTATAACAGCGTATGCCGCCAGTGGATTGGAAGCAAGAATTCGATCACGGACCTCCGGATCATGATGCAGCAGATAATGTTCCCCGGTCTGGAACGGAACACCTGATTCCCTCAGGAAGCTGACAGCACTTTTGGAAAGATGAAGCTGCCCGTTCTGAATATTGATAAGCTTCTCCTTCAGCAGCCGTTCACGGCGTTCTGTTCGATGAAGCTGTTCACACAGCTCTGTGATACGGCTTTCAATACAGGCAAGCGGTTCCTCTGAAAACAGACTTTCCAGCGGCAGGGAAAGATGTTCCAATACCTTTGCGGCGGCAGCATATTTCTCCCGATATTGCTCCTGATCGTTCTGCAGTTCCTGGATTTTTAGTTCAAGCACTGCCTGATGCTTCAGTAAATCATTACGTTCTTTATCCTGATCGGCAAGCTCCTGCTGAAGTTCCTGGTCTTCTGCATCATAGGCTTGCAGTGTTGCTTCTGCCTGTATTTTTTGTTTCACATAATCAGATCGTATTGCCTGAATATCCTCAGAAGAATAACTGCCGTCCAGCATCACCGTGATGCGCAGTGCAAGCTGTGCAAGGCCTTCTCCGATCTGCTTATGCAGTATATCCTGCTGTCCGATCATACGGTTACAGCATTCGTTTTCTGCTGTAAGCTGTTCATTCAGTTCCCGGATTACAGTTTCTGTTTCTGCAAGATTTTCAGCATACGCCTGCAATTCGCCCTTCTTCCGCAGATAAGCAGCGTCGGTACAGTTTTCCCGTGTATTGGCTGCACAATAAAGTGAATATCGCAAGGATTTTGTATGCCCATCCACATTTTCTGCATCCAGCGCCTGCAGCTGTGCAATCAGCGCAAATTCCTGCGCCTTTCGTTTCGTCAGATCTGCATATTCCTTTGCGGCATTCAGGACATTCAGTTCGTGTGCATAGTGGTCTTTTGCTTCTTTTGCGTCCGATTTCTGTTGTGTGCGTTCCTGTAGCTGTATTTCTGCAGCATCATACTGTTCTTTGGCCAGATAATATGCTTCGGACAGCTGCTCTGCCTGAATATGCCGCAGTTTTATTCGTAAATCCTGAACGGTTACTGCAAACTGTTCTTTCTGGATTTCTCCCTCCCGAATTTCTTCCTCCAATGTAAAAAGAAGATCGAACAACCGGCGTACCGCCTGTGTTCTGGCATCTGACGCATTCCATGCCGATTTCAGAAATGGCAGCATTCCTTCAAGATCATGTGTAAATGTATTCAATTGGAACTGCAGGCGCAGATTCTCCTCCTGTCCGGCATAGCTTCTGGCATAATGCTGAAACATTTCCTCGATCGAGTGTTCTGCATCCGATTCATCCTGCAACACACCCGGGATGATAAAACGGTCAAGCAACCTGTCCGCTGTTTTATACTCCTCAAAGAACTTCTCAATTCCGCCCTCAATGGCATTAATGCGTACAAGGATATTTTCCCATTCTTTGCTTAAAATACCGTATTCTTCCAACCTGCTCTGATAACGGCGAAGCTGATCGGAGGGGAAATAGGCGACCTTGCGATTCTGCAGAAGCTTTCGCAGCTCATCAAAGGAAAGTGCACGGATGCGGCCATCCTTTTTTTCTGTCAGGGGCAGATTGATCAGATCAAGCTTGTCGCCGCTTCTGGGATAATCATGCAAAAAGGTATAAAAGCGGATATTCCTGCTTTCTGCTTCATCATCTGCATTGATACTTGCTGCAATCGCAATGCCGGTCAGAAGACTGTCAGAGGATTTATTATCCAAAGCCCACTCAATCAGCACAAACGCATGGTCCGTTCCCTTCTGAAAATAATCACTGATATTTCTGTTCTGCACCTTCGCTTTTGGGCAAACCGGCTGCAGCATCAGCTGAACAAGTACGGATTTTCCGCCTCCGTTTTCCAGATTCAGGAGTGTATCAATCGGCTTGCCGCCATCGTTTTCGGTGCAGAAGATTTCATCGGGTATGAGCTTTGCGTTGTCATTGAACCGGAAGTTGACGATTCGGATTTTACGGATCGCTGGCATTGGCTTTTCCTCCTCCCAGAACAGCATGAATTTCAGAAATACGGCTTTGTGCAAGAAAATACGGCATCAGGTCTCCCAGTTTTGCGGTTGGTTTCCACAAACCGTCAGATTCATAAAGCAGTTCCTCATCACGGAACTTGCGGATAATCTTCATAAAACACCCGTGTTTGGTATCCGCTGAATTGGATTCCTCACTGCGCTTGGCAAGCCAGCTGTCCGCCAATCGAAGGAAATCTATACTATATTGTGCGCTGGCTGCTTTCAGTGCTTCCCCCTCAGCATGTACCTGTTCACAGTGCTGTGAAAAATCTGATAGAAACTCGCTTTCCTTAATATAATAGCGTGTTTGCAGACTGGTTCCCTTGCCGCCGTAAAGCTGCTGCAAAAGAAACATTGCCATGTAATTCAGT
>JAFQDR010000040.1 GCA_017415945.1 Oscillospiraceae bacterium | reverse complement strand
GGGTGTGGTGCGCACAACCTACATCATTGATGGACAGGGGATGATCGAAAAGGTCATGCCCAAGGTAAAGCCCGACACCAATGCAAGGGAGATTTTGGCATATTTAACGGGAGAAGCAGGCGTATGAAAATCATCATTTCCCCCGCAAAGAAAATGCGGTCGGATACGGACAGTCTGCCCTGGACGGAAGAGCCGCGGTTCATTGCGCTAACAGAGAAAATTCTGGAGCGGCTGCGAACCATGTCACAAGCGGAGCTGCAAAGTCTTTGGAAATGCAGCGACAAAATTGTCGCGGAAAATGTGGAACGCCTTCGGTATATGGACCTGCACCGAGGCTTGACTCCTGCCATTCTTGCATACGAGGGTATACAGTATCAGTATATGGCACCCGGGGTATTTACGAATGAGGAGCTGGAATATGTTCGGGAGCATTTGCGGATCCTATCGGGTTTCTACGGACTGCTTCGCCCCTTTGATGGCGTGACACCTTATCGCTTGGAGATGCAGGCGAAGCTGCAGATGGAGGGATGTAAGGATCTGTATGGGTACTGGGGGGATTCCATTGCTCGGGCATTGTTTGCGGAGACTGATTGTATTTTGAATCTTGCCTCCAAGGAATACAGCAGCTGTGTTTCCAAATATCTGCCCCAATCTGTTTCTATGGTGACCTGTGTGTTCGGAGAAGAAGTGAACGGAAAGATCATAGAAAAAGGCACCATGTGCAAGATGGCCCGCGGGGAAATGGTGCGGTTTATGGCAGAACAAAGGATCAAAGAGCTCGAGTCTGTTAAGGCTTTTGATCGACTGGGATATGCATTTTCCGAAAAATATTCCCATGAAAGTCGATATGTGTTTCTGCGGAATAGTGGGGTACAGCCTGATGAAGATAGCTTCCGTTGAACAAATGCGGCAGTGCGATTCCTATACCATCGCCCATCATGTGCCGAGCATGGAGCTGATTGGCAGGGCGGCGTACAGCGTGTTTCGTGAGGTCGTTTGGCATGGGCGTACTGCAATCGTTGTGGGCTCCGGAAACAACGGTGCGGATGGATTTGCACTGTCATGCATTTTGAACGATCACCATATAGACTGTATGGTGTTTACGGTCAGTCCCCATCTTCATGCGGAGTGTGCGGCGTGGGCAGAGAAGGCGAAAGCTGCGGGCGTTTTGATTAAGCCTTATGAAAAGGGCTGCCTCGGGGGCTTTGATATCTTGGTGGATTGTATGTTGGGTACGGGCTTCGGCGGAAGCTTGAAGCAAACCTATCGAGAAGCTATCGAGGAAATCAACAGCGCTTGCGCATACGTGGTCAGTGTGGATATCAACAGCGGGATGAACGGAGACAGCGGAGCGGGGGAGCTTATCGTTTGCTCGAACCTGACCGTGACCGTTGAGTTTGTGAAAAAGGGACAGCTTGTTCCGAGTGCTCGCAACTATATCAATTGGCTTGTGTGCGTGCAAATCGGCATTGTTGATGCCATAGGTTTGGAAAACTTGGATGAGGAGTGCTGTATTCCATGGCTGGATACCCAAGTGAGAAAATACATCTAATATAACGGTACATCTTTTTTCGGAATAAGTATTGAAACATATTGACTTAAGTGAAACGAAAAATTTTACAGTATGTACAAAACTGACCGAAAAATCTGTTTTTTACAAAAAAAGAGTATATTTTGAAAATGAAATATGATATATTACTGTTAGCTATTTAATATACTCTGGGAGGTTTTTGAAAAATGGCAATTGTTACTACTACCGAAATGTTCAAGAAGGCATACGACGGCGGCTACGCAATCGGCGCTTTCAACGTAAACAACATGGAAATCATTCAGGGCATTACCGAAGCTGCTATCGAACAGCGCGCTCCCCTGATTCTGCAGGTATCCAAGGGTGCAAGAAGCTACGCAAAGCACGTTTATCTGATGAAGCTCATCGAAGCAGCTATCGCTGATGCAGAACAGACCGCAGGCTTCGATCTGCCCATCGCTGTTCACTTGGACCACGGCGACAGCTTCGAACTGTGCAAGTCCTGCATTGACGGCGGCTTCTCCTCCGTTATGATCGACGCTTCCAGCAAGTCCTTCG
>JAFQDR010000039.1 GCA_017415945.1 Oscillospiraceae bacterium | reverse complement strand
TTTGCGGATACTCGGGCAATCGGGTAGCCGCTTGCCTTGGAGGACAGAGCAGAGGAACGCGACACTCTTGGATTGACCTCGATGAGATAATATTGAAACGAGTTTGGATCAACGGCAAACTGTACATTGCAGCCGCCTTCAATTCTCAGAGCGCGAATGATTTTGAGGGCACTGTCCCGAAGCATATGATATTCCTTATTGGTCAGTGTCTGCGAAGGACAAACCACGATGGAATCTCCGGTATGAATTCCAACCGGATCTATATTTTCCATGTTACAGATGGTGATTGCCGTATCATTCGCATCGCGCATGACTTCGTATTCTATTTCTTTAAAGCCCTTGATGCTCTTTTCAATCAGTAACTGCGTTACCGGCGAAAGCGCCAGAGCATTCTTCATCAGAGTTAATAACTCCTCCTCATTATCAGCAAAACCGCCTCCGGTACCTCCCAGTGTGAACGCAGGGCGAAGGACAACCGGATATCCGATTCGCCGCGCCACTTTGACTCCTTCTTCCATGGATCCCGCAATATCCGAGGGCAGCACCGGTTCCCCAAGTACTTCGCAGAGTTCCTTGAATAATTCGCGATCTTCCGCACGTTCGATCGAGCTGCTTTTGGTCCCGAGAAGCTCTACACCACATTCCTCAAGAATCCCCTTTTTTTCAAGCTGCATGGCAAGATTCAGTCCCGTCTGCCCACCAATTCCCGGAAGGATCGCATCAGGACGCTCATAGCGAATGATCTTTGCTATGTATTCCAACGTCAGCGGTTCCATATACACTTTATCAGCAATCGCCGTATCCGTCATGATCGTTGCCGGATTGGAATTGCATAAGACAACCTCATACCCTTCTTCCTTTAACGCAAGGCAAGCCTGCGTTCCGGCATAGTCAAATTCTGCTGCCTGACCGATCACAATCGGTCCGGAGCCGATCACAAGCACTTTTTTGATATCTGTTCTCTTAGGCATTCTGATATTCCTCCATCATTTTTACAAACCGATCAAAGAGGTAAACACTATCTTGCGGACCCGGTGCGCTCTCGGGGTGATATTGCACGCTGAACACGTGATCGCTTTCACACTTCACGCCTTCGATGGTATTGTCAAGCAGGTTGATGTGAGTGACCGACAACTCCGTCCCCGCGATGCTATCTGTCTCCACCGCATAGGAATGATTCTGAGAAGTAATTTCTATTTTATTGGTCTCCAGATTCCAAACTGGATGATTTCCTCCATGATGTCCAAATTTCAGTTTGTAAGTTTTAGCTCCATAGGCCAGAGCTATGATTTGATGACCGAGACAAATGCCAAAAATGGGACATCTTCCTATGATGCTCTTAACGGCCTCTATGGTCTGAGGTACATCAACAGGATCCCCCGGTCCATTGGAAATAAAGACTCCGTCGGGTTTCAACGCCAAAATATCCTCCGCAGGCGTATTCCAAGGCACAATGGTAACCTTACAGCCCCGTCGATTCAAAAGTCGTACAATATTCTTTTTCATACCGCAATCAATGGCTACCACGTGATTCTTTTCTTCCTCGGTATGCGAAACCACGATCTCGCGGCAGCTGACACGGGATACCGCATCCTTCGGAATCTCCGTGGATTTTAATAATTTCATTCCCTCCTCCAGGGAAGTTCCTGCCTCAGTGATCAGCACTTTGCGAGAACCATAATCCCGGATCGAGCGACTCAACTTTCTTGTATCGATGCCGGAAATGCCGGGAATATCATATTTCTTCATTACCTCAGATAACGTGGCGATGCTCCGAAAATTAGAAGGTTCATCATTATACTCTCGGACGATCAATGCACCCATCGAAGCCGTCTCTGACTCATAATCCTCCTCTGCCATACCGTAATTACCAATCAGGGGATATGTCATAACAACTGCCTGATCGGTATAGGATGGATCGGACAGGATTTCCTGATAACCGACCATCGCTGTATTAAAAACGATTTCGCACACGCTTTCTCTGGAAGCACCAAAGCCGTAACCAAAATACTCCTGCCCATCCTCTAAAATAATTTTTCTGTTATATTCCTTCCCCATGTCATCCCCTCATTTCTCTCTGTCAGATAATCGCTGCTCGAATCGATTCTTTCGGGTATCCAGCGGAATTTCTGTGGGATACTCCCCGTGAAAACAAGCGCCGCAAAAACCACGGTTCCCGATCAAGTCACTTAAACGTTCCACCGGCAGATAGCCCAGTGAGTCCGCGCCAATGATGTGACAAATCTCAGAAATGCTGTGCTTACACGCAATCAAATGCTCTTTCGAATCGATATCCGTTCCATAGTAACACGGATATAAAAATGGTGGCGACGAGATTCGAACATGGACTTCTTTTGCCCCTGCATCGCGAAGTAATGTTACGACACGCCCCATGGTCGTTCCCCGAACGATCGAATCATCCACCAATACCACTCTCCTGTTTTTGATACTCTCCTCAATCGCTGCAAGTTTGATTTTCACGCCATCCACTCTAGCCCCCTGTCCCGGTGAAATAAAAGTTCTTCCAGTATATTTATTTTTAATCAAGCCAACACTGTAGGGAATTCCCGATTCCCGGCTGAAACCAAGCGCCGCATCCAGCCCCGAATCGGGGGCTCCAATCACCACATCCGCTTCTACCGGATGGGATTTTGCAAGTATTTCTCCCGCTTTCACACGAGAAGCATGTACCGAAACACCATCGATAACCGAATCTGGGCGAGCAAAATAGATATATTCAAAAATACATAACGTTTTTCTTTTTTTACCGCAGTGTTCCCGCCGCGACAGGACTTCCTTGTGATTAAATATCAGGATTTCCCCCGGTTCCACATCGCGAATAAACTCTGCGCCGACCGCTTTGATTGCACAGCTTTCGGATGCTATGACATACATCCCATCGGCAGTCTTGCCGAAACATAAAGGACGAAAGCCATAGGGATCTCTTGCGCAAATCAGCTTTTGCGGTGACATGAGAATCAACGAATATGCGCCATTCAGTGTGTTCATGGCCCGACTGACGGCCTCCTCCATCGACGGTGTATGTAATCTTTCTTTGGTTATCGTATAAGCAATCACCTCAGTATCACTTGTACTATGAAAGATCGCTCCGGATAGTTCCAACGAATCACGAAGCTCCGCAGCATTACTGAGATTCCCATTATGAGCCAACGCCATTCTTCCCTTTTGATGATTCACTTCCATCGGCTGGCAATTATTTCGATTGGTACCTCCAGTCGTACCATAGCGTGCATGTGCAACTGCCATTGTCCCCTTCGGCAGCATGGATAGTCTTTCCTGCGAAAAGACCTCACTGACCAGTCCCAAATCTTTATGCGAAGCAAAAACGCCATCATCATTGACGACGATCCCGCAGCTTTCCTGCCCTCTGTGTTGGAGCGCATAGAGACCATAATATGCGCATCTCGCCACATCACAGGGCTCCGGGGCAATCACACCAAAGACGCCACATTCTTCGTGCAGACTCATACGATCCCTCCGTTTTTCTGTTCCAACGCCGCTCCGATAAATCCCTTGAACAGAGGATGGGCTTTATTCGGTCTGCTCTTAAATTCGGGATGATACTGAACACCGACGTAAAAAGGCCTGTCCGTAATCTCCACCGTTTCAACCAGTTTTCCATCGGGAGAGAGCCCACTCAGCGTAAGTCCCGCTGCTTCCAGAGCCTCACGATAATCGTTATTCAATTCATAGCGGTGTCTGTGCCGTTCGCTGATCGTTTTCCTACCATAACAGCGCTCCATCGTCGTTTCCTCTTTGATATTGCAGGGATATGCACCCAGGCGAAGCGTACCGCCCTTATCGATGCTGTCGCTTTGACCGGGCATAAAGTCAATCACTTTATGCTTGCACAGTTCATCAAATTCACCGGAATTCGCGTCCTGGATTCCCAGGACATTCCTTGCATATTCGATCACAGCGATCTGCATACCAAGACAGATTCCCAAATACGGAATTCCCCTTTCTCTTGCATATTTGGAAGCGAGAATCATCCCTTCGATCCCGCGACTGCCAAACCCACCGGGAACAAGGATCCCATTCAGTCCCTGAAGCATATCTTCACTATTCTGAACTGTGATTTCTTCCGAATCGATCCAACGGATATGGACTTGGACATTGTGATCATACCCCGCATGGTGAAGTGCCTCCATCACCGAAAGATACGCATCATGAAGTCCCACATATTTTCCCACGAGGCCAATGTTCACAGAATGCGTTCTTGCTTTGATACGTTCGACCATCGCCGTCCACTCCGTAAGATCGGGCTTGGGAGCATCCATTCCCAATTCTCGGCAAACAATCGAGGAAAAATTTGATTTTTCCAGCATCAGAGGCGCTTCGTAAAGATTGGGCAAAGTGACGTTCTCGACAACACAATCCAGCTTTACGTTGCAAAACATTGAAATTTTCCTGAATATGGATTCTTCTAGCGGTTCATCACATCGAAGAACGATGATATCCGGTTTTATACCCATACCCTGCAGTTCTCTGACGGAGTGTTGTGTCGGTTTTGATTTATGCTCATCCGACCCTCTGAGAAACGGAACCAGGGTCACATGGATGAAGAGGCTGTTTTCTTTCCCACACTCAAGAGATATCTGACGTACCGCTTCTATAAACGGCCGTGACTCAATATCACCGATCGTGCCTCCAATTTCAGTGATCACCACGTCAGCACCAGTTTTCCTTCCCACGCTGTAAACAAATTCCTTGATCTCATTCGTAATATGCGGGATTACCTGTACTGTGGAACCAAGATACTCACCGCGTCTCTCCTTATTCAATACATTCCAATACACCTTACCTGCGGTAAGATTGGAATATTGGTTGAGGTCCTCGTCTATGAATCGCTCATAATGTCCGAGATCAAGATCTGTCTCAGCACCATCCTCCGTTACATAGACCTCTCCATGCTGGTAAGGACTCATCGTGCCGGGATCCACATTGATATACGGATCCAGCTTCTGTGCAGCGACCTTCAAGCCGCGCTCTTTTAACAATCTTCCCAACGAGGCAGCAGTGATTCCCTTACCAAGTCCGGATACGACACCTCCTGTAACAAATATATACTTTGTCATGTATACTCCTTCCAACCAATCATTCCACGGTAACCGATTTGGCCAGATTTTTCGGCTTATCGATATCACAGTTGTTTTCTTTGGCAACGTAATATGCCAACAACTGTAACGGAATGATTTCTACTGCTGCCGTAAAAATCGTCTCTATTTTCGGCACATAAATGACATCGTCCACATAGGAAGAAATGCTATGATTATCCCGAAAAACTACGGCAAGAACTTCCGCTCCTCGTGCTTTCACCTCTACAATATTGCTCATGGTCTTTTCCAGAATCTTTTCATTGCAGCAAAGTGCGATCACCGGTTGATGTACTTCGATCAAAGCAATCGTCCCATGTTTTAATTCTCCGGCAGCATACGCTTCCGCATGAATATAGGATATTTCCTTCATTTTTAAAGCGCCCTCAAGCGCCACGGCATAGTCCGTGTTGCGGCCAATGAAAAACACAGATCCGGATTCATGATATTTTTTCGCTAAAGATGGAATGGCCGGATTCATATCCAGGCTTTCCTGAATTTTTTTAGGCAATGCCTTCAGGGATGTAAAAAGTGAAGTATACATTTTGTCATCAATCCGCCCCATTTTTTTTGCTGCATACAAAGCGAACAAATATAAGACCGAAACCTGCGTTGTATACCCCTTCGTCGTAGCCACAGCAATTTCTGGCCCTGCCCATGTATATAGCGTGTAATCAGCGATATTGGCAATCGTGCTGCCCACAACATTGACGATCGCCAGCGTTACCGCTCCGCGGTTTTTGCATTCCTTCATCGCTGCTATGGTATCCGCCGTTTCTCCGGATTGAGACAACACAATCACCAGAGTATGAGGATCGATCAAAGGATCGCTGTAGCGCAGTTCACTTGCCAATTCGACCTGAACCGGAATACGACACAATGTTTCGATCGCATTTTTTCCGGCGCATCCAGCGTAGTACGCAGAACCGCAGGCCGTGATGATAATATTGTTGATGCTTCGCAGATACTCATCTGTAAAATCAATCGCATCCAACACGATCTCCTCCCCTTGGATCCTCGGTGCAAGCGCTGATTTTACTGCTCTGGGCTGTTCAATGATCTCCTTGAGCATAAAGTGTTCATATCCACCCTTTTCTGCCGACTGGATATCCCATGTAATACGGCTGATCTCTTTTTCATTTGGTCGTCCTGCAGGATCAAAAACAGTAATGGACTCTGGTGTAATTTCTGCAAACTCTCCATCATCCAAATACATCACATGTCTTGTATATGGGACCAACGCCGTAACATCGGAAGCGAAGAAATTTTCCCCTGCACCGATGCCGAGAATGAGCGGGCTGGCTTCCCGTACCACATATACCTTTTGGGGGGCATCTGTACATACGATCCCCAGAGCATAAGATCCTTGAAGCCTTGCTGCGGTTTTCATAATTGCCGTTTTCAAATCACCGGTGTAATACATTTCCAGCAGATGAACGATTACTTCTGTATCTGTCTGACTTTCAAAACAATACCCCTTTTGTATTAGTTCTTCACGCAGTACCGTATAATTTTCAATAATACCGTTATGTACAACCGCAAACCTGCCATCATTGCTCATATGCGGATGTGCATTGCGATCCGTCGGTGCACCGTGAGTTGCCCAACGAGTATGGCCAATTCCGACCCTTCCCGGACAGTTTCTTCCGTCGGCCGTTTTTTCGCATAAATTGGCGATTCTTCCCGTTACCTTACTGACAGCAATGCGGCGATTCTTGACGATCGCAATACCCGCAGAATCATATCCGCGGTATTCCAGTCTTTTCAACCCTTCCAAAAGGATCGGCGCAGCTTCCTGAAACCCGGTATATCCAACGATTCCACACATAATCTTTCACTCCTCCTCAACACATTTACTCCCATTCCACCGTAGCCGGAGGTTTGGAAGTGATGTCATATACAACTCTTGTGATTCCTTTGACTTCATTCGTAATTCGACTGCTGGCTTTTTCAAGCACTTCCCGTGGAAGGTAAGTCCACTCTGCCGTCATAAAATCATCCGTCGTCACTGCCCGCAGAGCTACCGTATCACCGTAAGTCCGGGCATCTCCCATCACTCCGACAGAACGAATCTCAGTTAATACCGCAAAATACTGATTTGCAACGCCTTGCAATCCTGCATTGTCAATTTCCTCACGGAAAATAGCATCTGCTTCGCGCAAAAGATCCAGCTTTTCCTTCGTGATTTCTCCGATGATACGCACGGCCAGTCCCGGTCCCGGGAACGGCTGACGCCATATAAGTTCAGAAGGGATTCCGAGTTGTGTTCCGATTTCCCGCACTTCGTCTTTAAACAAATCTCTGAGAGGCTCAACAATATCATCAAAAGCAATCACATCCGGAAGACCTCCCACATTATGGTGACTCTTGATCACAGCAGAATCGCCTTTTCCGCTTTCAATAACATCGGGATAGATAGTACCCTGTACCAGCACATCCATTTTCCCAAGTTCCTTAGCAACATCTTCAAATACGCGGATAAATTCTTCACCGATGATTTTACGTTTTTGCTCCGGATCGGTCACACCCTTCAATTTCTTCAAGAATCTTTCCTCTGCATTCACACGGATCAGTGGGATTCCGAATTTCTTTCCAAACGTGGCTTCGACAAAATCACCTTCGTTTTTTCGGAGCAAGCCATGATCCACAAACACACAGGTCAAATTGTTTCCAATTGCCTTATGCATGAGAACTGCAGCAACCGAGGAATCCACACCGCCAGAAAGTGCAAGAAGAACCTTTTTCCCCGCCAGTCTCTTTCGATATCGTTCCACCGATGTTTCGATGAAATTATCCATCCGCCATTCCGCCTTACATCCGCAAATGTTAAAAATAAAATTGTGAAGGATCTGTTTTCCATAAGCGGTATGCGTCACCTCCGGATGAAACTGGACACCATAAATCTTTCGTCTCTCATCACACATCGCCGCACATGGGCAATTTTCGGTGGATGCAATGGTCCTGAATCCCTCAGGAGGTGTTTCGATAAAATCACCATGGCTCATCCAACAAATGCTTTCTCTTGGAACTCCCTCGAACAAAGCATTTTCCGTCGTAACCAACGTGGTTTTCCCATATTCTCTTCCACGCTTCGCCGCAGCGATTTCTCCACCTTCCATATAGGCAATCAATTGATCCCCATAGCAGATACCGAGAATGGGGATTCCTAAGTTCAGAATTTCGGATGTATAATGTGGAGAAGATTCTTTGTATACGCTGTTGGGGCCTCCCGTAAATATGATTCCCCGATAGCCGATGGTTTGGATTTCCTCAATCGTAATTTTGTCATATGGTCTGATTTCAGCATATACCTGCTCGGAACGTACACGTCGAGCAATCAGTTGGTTATACTGACCGCCAAAATCCAAAACAAGGATCTGATCCATGGTATTCACCTCTTTCTTACAAGTTGATTTCTGCGGTTTTTTTCTCCGCGCCGTCAAGAAACGTCTTAATTTTCCGTAGAAATTCCGTAACCTGTTCGGGACATCTTCCGATATAAAGTTTCGGATCCAAAAGCTCAATCAACTCTGTTTCCGTGAGGCTGAATTCTGCTTCTTCAATCAATCGGAACAGCAGATCACACTCTTCTCCATCTTTCATCTTCGCAGTTGCCTCCATGGAACATCTACGGATCACTTCATGAAGCTTTTGGCGGTCACCGCCACGCTTCACCGCCTCCATCATCAAATTTTCAGTAGCAATAAACGGTAAAGATTCCTTGACCGTCTTTTCGATGATTTTTTCATTGACACGCAATCCATTCGTGACATTTTGTGCAAGTCGAAGAATCGCATCGCAGCAGAGAAATCCTTCGGGTAAAGACATCCGCCGATTTGCAGAATCATCCAGGGTTCTCTCCATCCATTGTGCCGACGCAGTCATCGGCGCATTCATGGCATCCACCATGAGATATCGGGCAAGTGAACAAATTCGTTCACTGCGCATGGGATTGCGTTTATATGCCATGGCAGAAGATCCGATCTGGTTCTGTTCGAAGGGTTCCTCCAGTTGACGGTCATGCTGTAAAAGTCGGATGTCGTTTGCCATGCGGTAGCAGCTTTGTGCCACGGAGGAAAGCGCATTCAATAGGCGGCTGTCCACCTTGCGAGGATAGGTCTGTCCCACCACATCGAAACATTCCTCAAAGCCGAAATCTGCAGCGATCCTGCGGTTCATCTCATCAATCTTCTCTGTATCCCCCTCGAACAAGTCCACAAAGCTAGCTTCGGTTCCGGTCGTTCCACGACAGCCGAGAAACTTCATATTCCTAATCGCAAAATCCATTTCCTGAAGATCGGAAAGGAAATCCTGCATCCAAAGAGTCGCGCGTTTTCCGACTGTAACCAGCTGAGCCGGCTGGTAGTGCGTATAACCCAGCGTCGGCAGGTCTTTATATTTCTCAGCAAAATCCGAAAGATTGGATAACACGCCCAACAATTCTGAACGCAAATACATCATAGCATCCCGATAGATGATCAAATCGGCATTGTCGGTCACATAGCAGCTGGTTGCTCCCAGATGAATCACTCCTGCGGCAGACGGAGCCACCTTCCCAAACGCATACACGTGTGCCATAACATCGTGACGTACTTCTTTTTCACGCCGGTTTACACAGTCGTAGTCAATATCTTCGATATGCGCCGCCATCTCATCCACCTGTTCCTTTGTGATTGGCAGCCCCAACATTCTTTCTGCATTCGCGAGAGAAACCCAAAGCTTACGCCAGGTTCGGTATCTTGTATCGGGCGAAAAAAGTCGAAGCATATATTCCGATGCATACCGCGAGGATAATGGGGATTCATATTTATCAGACATTCTCTTTCTCCTTTGTTATCGTATAATGATACTTTCTCTTTCGGGACCGACGGAAATATATTGGATCGGGCAGCCAATTCGTTCTTCGATAAATGTGACATAATTCTGAGCTTTGACCGGTAGTTCCTCCCAGCTCCGTACACCCGAAATATCACAGTGCCAGCCATCCAGATATTCGATGACCGGTTTTGCGCTTTTCAGTGCCACCGGAAACGGAAAACGGTCGATCTTCTTACCATCCAGCAGATAATGAGTACAAACCGGAATTTGATCCATATAGGACAGCACGTCCAACTTC
>JAFQDR010000038.1 GCA_017415945.1 Oscillospiraceae bacterium | reverse complement strand
GGCATGCACAACGTGGAAAACTACATGGCTGCCTGCTGTGCGGTCAGCGGGATGGTGGATGATGATATTTTCCGTCAGGTAGCACGGGAATTCAGCGGTGTGCAGCATCGTCTGGAGCTGATTCGGACTCACAATGGAGTGAAGTATATCAACGACTCCATTGCATCCAGTCCTACCAGAGCGGTAGCGGGTCTGCGCTCCTTCAAGGCAGAGGACTCCATTATTTTGATTGCGGGCGGTCACGATAAACACGTTCCTTTTGATGAAATGGCAGAAGAAGTTTGCAAGCGCTGCAAGGCCTTGTTCCTGTGCGGCGAATCCGCCCAAGCCATTGCCAATGCTGTAAAATCCGCTGAAGCCTACTATAAAGCATTCCCCATGTTTATTTATGAGGATTGGACGGAAAACGTCCTTGCCGCAAGTGCGTTTGCTGAGAATGGGGATACGGTCCTTTTAAGTCCCGCCTGTTCTTCTTTTGACTTCTTCAAGAACTTTGCCGAACGTGGGAATCTGTTCAGAAAAATCGTTATGGAGCTGGAATAATATGGAATTTAGAGAAATGATTGAAAAATTATCCGCCATGTATGGGCCCATCAGCTTTGAGCATGATGTGACTGCGTGGCTTGCAGAACAGGTAAAGCCTTTCTGTGATGAAGTGTATACAGATGTAATGGGGAACCTGATTGCCGTGAAAAAGTGCGGCAAGGAAAATGCGCCTAAGATGCTTTTGGATGCCCACATTGACGAAATCGGTATGATCGTATCGGGCATTGAGAACGGTTTCCTGCGTTTTGCATCCTTGGGCGGTGTTGACCCCCGTATTCTTCCCGCGCTGCAGGTGAAGGTTTTGACCGATCCTCCCATTCATGGGCTGATCGATTCCTTGCCTCCTCATGCATTGAAGGCAGATGAGATGGAAAAGCCCTTTGAAATGGAAAAGCTTACCATCGATATCGGGATGACTCAGGAAGAAGCGGAGAAGAAGGTCCCTCTGGGTACTCCTGTTGTATTTGATGTGGAACCCGTGATGCTGGGTGAGAATCGTCTGTGCGGCAAATCTCTGGACGACAGAGCCTGCGCAGCCATTATCTACAAGGTGATGGAACAGCTTGCAAATGAACCCCTGAATCTGGATATGTATTATCTGTTCAGTGCTCAGGAGGAAGCGGGGGCTCGCGGTGCCACCACTGCAGCGTTTGATGTCGCTCCCGACTATGCGATTGCCATGGATGTGAATTTTGCAAAGTCCCCCGACTCCAACGGCTATGACCAGATGGATATGGGCGGCGGCCCTGCAATCGCAGTGGGTCCCAATATGAACCATAAAATGTCCTCTGACTTGATCGAGTTGGCGAAGAAGCTGGAAATGCCCTATCAGGTGGATGTTATTCGCGCCTGCAGCGGCACCAATGCGTGGCCTATTCAGATTTCTCGCGGCGGTGTTGCCACTGCGCTGATTTCTCTGCCTTTGAAGTATATGCATACTCCCCATGAGGTAATGGATCTGCGTGACGGTGAGAACATCGTAAAGCTGGTCAGCGAATATATTCGTAGATTTTAAGAGGTGCAGCTATGATTGAATTGTTGAAAGAATTATGTGCGATCAGCGGTCCCTCCGGTCGTGAGGAACGTGTGCGTGATTATATAGAAGCATATGCAAAGCCCTACGCGGACGAGATGCTTACCGATCCTATGGGCAATCTCCATGTATTCCGCAAGGGTGTAAACAGCAGTCGCACCTTAATGGTTTGTGCCCACATGGATGAGGTCGGCTTGATCGTTACGGGCATCACCGATGATGGTTATCTGAAGTTTGACTTCGTTGGCGGTGTTGACCGCAGAGTGGTAATCGGCAAGCGTGTTTGGATGGGTGAGCATAATATTCCCGGTATTATCGGGGTAAAAGCCTATCATCTGTGCAAGGGTGAGGCTGACAAGATCGTTCCGCCTGTGAATGCCTTGTATGTTGATATCGGCGCTGAAAGCAAGGCAGAGGCTGAAAAGTTCATTTCCTTGGGAGATGTGGGCTGCTTTGATCCTGATGTCTTCGAATTTGGCGGTATGCTGAAGGCAAAGGCACTGGATGACAGACTTGGCTGCGCAGTATGTATGAAGCTTTTGGAACAGCAGCCTCCCTGCGACACGTGGTTTGTGTTCACTTGTCAGGAAGAAGTAGGCGCACGCGGCGCAGGTACCGCTGCGTTCCGTATTAAGCCCGATGCTGCGCTGATTCTGGAAGCAACCACTGCGGCTGACCTGCCCGGTATTCCTGCGCATAAAACCATCTGCAAGCCCGGGAATGGTGTCGTAATTCCCTTTATGGATAGAAATACGATTTACAATCGCAAGTTCTATGATGTAATGTCTCGCCTTGCGGATGCAAACGGTATTCAGTGGCAGACTAAGCAGATGATCGCGGGCGGTACCGATGCCTGCAATATTCAGCGCAGCAGAGCGGGTGTGCCGGTTGTGGGCTTGGCAGCTGCGCTGCGCAATATTCATTCTCCTGCCTGCGTTGGCAGTATTGCGGATTTTGAGGGTGTATATAAGCTGGCAGGGCTGTTTATGGAAGAATATGCCAAGGGAGATATTTAATTGAAAATTACAGATATTAAGCCTGAGATGTTTGAACGGGCTGCGAGAATCGAAACAGATATTCGGCCTGTTTTTGACAGAATCGATGAAATCGCTCAAAAGAACACCATTCGTGTAATGGGAGCGTTTCAGGACCATAGAGTAAATGAAGCCTGCTTTGCAGGCACTACCGGCTACGGCTATGATGATTTTGGCCGTGAGGTGTTGGATAAGGTCTATGCACAGGTGTTTGGCGGGGAAGCCGCTCATGTTCGCATTCAGTTTGTAAACGGCACGCATACCATTTCCACGGCGCTGTTTGCGGCAGTGAAGCCCGGCGATACACTGATGAGTGTAACGGGGTTGCCCTATGATACTATGCGCAGTGTGATTGGTATTACAGGTGACGAATACGGCAGCTTGAAGTTTTACGGCATTGATTACGATCAGGTAGATTTGACAGAGAACGGGGAGCCGGATTATGACGGTATTTATGCAGCTGTCGCCGAAAAAAAGCCCGCGGCGGTTTTGATTCAGCGTTCCCGCGGGTATGAAGAACGCAAGAGCCTGTCCATTGATGAAATCGGAAAAATTATCGATGCGGTCAAGCGGGCCAATCCCGAAACCATTACTGTGGTTGATAATTGCTATGGAGAATTTACCGAGGATCGTGAGCCCTGCCATGTTGGTGCAGACATTATTGCGGGGTCCCTCATCAAAAACCCCGGCGGTGGCATTGCACCTACAGGCGGGTATCTGGCAGGTCGCCGAGATTTGATTGACCGTGCTGCCAACAGACTGACTACGCCCGGCATTGGGGGCGAATGCGGCTCTACACTGGGAAACAATCGTCTGCTGTTCCAAGGATTATTCCTTGCGCCCCATACCGTTGCACAGGCGCTGAAGACCTCCGTGTTCTGTGCAGCACTGTTTACGGATCTGGGCTTTGAAACGTATCCTACGCCCTTTGAGCAGCGTGATGACATTGTTCAGATGGTAAAGCTGCGTACCCCCGAAAATCTGAAAAAGTTTTGCAGAGGCATTCAGGCGGGCTCTCCCGTGGATTCCTTTGTGACCCCCGAGCCTTGGCAGATGCCCGGCTATGACTGCGATGTGATTATGGCTGCGGGTGCATTCATTTCGGGCTCCTCCATTGAGCTCTCTGCCGACGGCCCTATGCGTGACCCGTATATTGCCTATGTGCAGGGCGGTTTGACTTATGAGTCCGGTAAGCTTGGAATTATGCTGGCTGCATCGGAAATGATGGAGGCGTAATTGCATAGGATTGGCATAGAGGTGATTCTATGCCAAGATTTAATAGAAGGCCCCGTGGCGCGTTTCGCCGACGACAGATCTATATAGTCCGTAAGCAGCTGCGATTTACAATCATCCTTGCGTTTCTTCTGATGGTTATCGTTGCAGGGATGTCGATTGGCGGAGTCCTTCGTGAGCTTTCGGGACAGATGGCTTTGTCGGATGCAAAGGATACGGCCATTGATACTGTCAATGAGGCTATGCTGCTGATGATGTCCAGAGGGAATTACGACTATGATTATTTTGTGGATTTGGGTGTAAGTTCTGATGGGCAAGTGACCTCCTTAAATGCCAATATGTCAAGGATCAATGCCTTCTCAGCTGCTTTGCTGGACTATGTTGGTCAGCTTGATCGAAAAAATATCCGTGTCTCCATTCCATTGGGAAATCTTACAGGCTCCAGCTTGCTTTTGGGACGTGGCCCGGAGATTGAAATTCAGATGATTATGCTGACTTCACCCCACATTGCCTTCCGCAGCGAGCTGTCAGCGGCGGGAATCAATCAAACGGAGCATCGTCTTTTGCTGGATGTGGTTGTGGATATTGATGTTTTGGTGCCCTGGGGCTCGGTGGAAACCCAAGCGACCACAGAGGTCTTGATTGCACAGACTGTTATAGTGGGACGTGTCCCGAATTTGTACATGAATACGACGGAGTGATTGAAATGACGATTTTAGAGGAAATTACCCATCTGCGAAGTGAAATCGAAAAGAATAATCGGTTGTACTACGATTTGGATGCGCCTGTCATTTCTGACTATGAATATGATATGATGATGCGCCGCCTGAAAGAGCTTGAGGCGGCACATCCCGAATTGGTTACTGCCGATTCTCCCACCCAGAGAGTTGGCGGTACAGTAATGAACAGCTTTGCAGCGGTGACCCACGAGATCCCGCTGGAGAGCTTGAATGACGTATTCTCCCATGAGGAGCTGTACGACTTTGGAAGAAGAATGGACGACATGATCGACGGCGCACATGCTTACAGCGTAGAGCCCAAAATCGATGGTTTGTCCATGTCCCTTGTTTATGAGAATGGAGCCTTTGTGCAGGGGGCAACTCGCGGCAACGGTATTGTTGGGGAAGACGTAACGGAAAATCTGAGGACCGTGCGTAATCTCCCCATGAAGCTTGAGAATGCGCCCGCACATTTGGTTGTGCGCGGGGAAGTGTATATGTCCAAGGAAGTGTTTCACCGGCTGAATACAATGCGTGAAATCAATGGAGAGCCTTTGTTTGCAAACCCCCGCAATGCAGCGGCGGGCTCTATGCGGCAGCAGGATCCCAAGATTGCAGCTTCCCGTAAGCTGGATATTATTCTTTTTAACGTACAGGCATCCTCGGTTGCTTATGCAAGTCATAGGGAGGCTTTGGAGGCTCTGAAAACCATGGGGTTCCCTACGGTACCCTATGAGGTTTTTGACAGTATCGATGACTGTGTGAGCTGCATCGAGCGTTTGGGTGAAAACAGAGAAGCGCTTCCTTATGATATGGATGGCGCGGTCATTAAAATCAATGATTTTTCTCAAAGACAAATGCTTGGCAGCACCGCAAAGGCTCCCAGATGGGCGGTTGCCTATAAATATCCTCCCGAAAAAAAAGAAACCAAGGTTGTGGATATTGTGGTGCAAGTGGGACGTACAGGGGTTTTGACACCCAAAGCAGTGGTAGAGCCTGTTCGATTGGCGGGCACAACAGTGACCAATGCAACCCTCCACAATCAGGATTTTGTGGACAAGCTGGATATTCGCATTGGGGATACTGTTCTTGTGCAGAAAGCAGGGGAGATCATTCCCGAGGTTTTGTCCGTAAATTATAAGAAACGCCCTGAGGATACCGTACCATTCAAGCTTCCTGAACGCTGCCCCGAGTGCGGCAGCCCGATTGTCCGTGACCTTGACGGTGCAGCTATGCGATGCACGGGCCTTGCGTGTCCCGCACAGCTGCTGCGGACCATTGCGCATTTCGCCTCTCGTGAGGCAATGGATATTGACGGTCTGGGCATCTCCATTTGCGAGAGCTTAATCAATAACGGTTTGGTGAATACTCCCGCGGATCTGTATTATCTGGACGGAGAAGAAGTTGCCAAGCTGGACAGAATGGGGAAGCGCAGCGCAGCAAATTTGCTGAAGTCCATTGAAAAGAGTAAGTCTCAAGGCTTGGCACGTCTGCTGTGTGCCTTCGGGATTCGCCAAGTTGGTACAAAGGCAGCAAAGGTTCTTGCAATGCACTTTGGTTCTATGGATAAGCTTATGGAAGCAACTGTGGAAGAATTGACCGCGGTATCTGATATCGGCCCCATCACCGCAGGATTTATTCGCGGCTGGCTTGACCAAGAGCAGTCTCAGTATCAAATCCATCGCCTGAAAGCGGCTGGGGTATTGATGGAATCAACGGAGACTGTGGTGGACAACAGATTTAAGGGGATGACCTTCGTTTTAACAGGGGCTCTTGAGAAGTTTACCAGAAACGAAGCAGCTGCAATTATTGAAAAAATGGGAGGCAAGGCATCGGGCTCGGTATCTAAGAAAACGACCTATGTGGTTGCGGGGGAAAATGCGGGCAGCAAGCTTACGAAAGCAAATGAGCTGGGGATCCCCGTCATTACAGAAGATGAATTTGCGGAAATGATCCGCTAATAAGGAGAATATACAGTTTGATTCAATTTCGCGATTTGACACTGGATGATATTCCTGCTGTCAGAAAATTTTTCCATGAATATCGGTCCCGCTCCTGCGATGCAAGCATCGGCGGTGCGTTTATGTGGCGTCATTATTTCGAGACGCAGATTTATATTGAAGAAAATCTGCTGCTGTTTAAGGTGATGCGCAGTCCCGGAAAGGTTGCGTTTTTGACCCCCTACGGGGATGTGGACCGAGGCATTCGTCTCATATTCGAATATTGTATGGCCCATGATATTTCCGCTGCGTTTTGTGCGGTCACGGAAAGAGAACTCAAATACTATGAGTCACGTTATCAAATCAAAGACGTTGCATTCAATCGCGTGTGGTCCGATTACCTGTATGAAGCAGAACGGCATCGCACTTTTGCGGGAAAGAAGCTGTCGGGACAGAGAAATCATGTGAATAAATTTCTCAAGACCTACGAAAATTGGTCTTTTGAGCCTATCAGCAGCGACAATATGGATGAGGTGCAAGCATTTTGCCGAGAAATCGGCAATGCGCGTGCCAAGGAATCGGATACCTATGATGCGGAGCAGGCTGTTCTGGATGAGGTATTTCAGTACTTCGATTCGTTTGGGTTCTTTGGGAATGTGCTGCGTGTGGATGGCGTGATCGTGGCTATGGCCGCAGGAGAGATTATCGGCGATACCTTGTTTATCCATATCGAAAAAGCCCGCAGAGACTATTTTGGAGCCCATCAGATGATCGTCCGCGAATTTGCGAAAGCCCATACGGATGATGTGGTTTGCTACATTAACCGTGAGGATGATTCGGGGGACGAGGGACTGCGCACCTCAAAGCTGTCCTATCAGCCTTATGAGCTGCTTCATAAAGCGACGATCAAGCTCTATTGGCCTAAAAATATTCAATGAGGCTTTTGAAGTTTACAATCTATTCAAATCGGGTTCACAACTTCTTATGAGAAAGATGTTATGATAATGATGCAAAGAACATAGAAGTATGTTTTTTCTCTCTCACTCTCTTTCTCTTTTTCCTTTTACGAAGAAAGCCCGGACATCCGGGCTTTCTTTTCAATATTCAATTAGTGAGGTGAAAATATGAAAAACGGCATGAAGTTATTGGCGCTTGGGGCAGCAGTGATCGGCGCGGCAGCAGGTGTTGCGGCATATCGTAAGTATCGAGACTCTTACGAACAGCTCCCCGATGAAGCATCTTCCGACGGAGTAGTTTTTGAAGAAGAAAATGATTTTGAACAAATCGTTCCGGATGAAGATGATTTTACCATTTATATTGAGGATTCCGATCAGATCCTGTTCCACGAATAAACCCCTTGTACCAACAAACGGTACAAGGGGTATTTTCATCAGCTGTTACGGAAGCGGGAGAGGAAATCTCTGGCTTCGCGGGTACGGGGGTTACGGAAAAATTCCTCGGGACGGCCTTCTTCTGCAATAACGCCGTTGCTCATAAAGACTACATGATTGCTGACATCTCGGGCAAAAGCCATTTCGTGGGTGACCACCAGCATGGTGATGCCTTCATTGGCAAGGTCATGCATGACCTCCAGAACTTCGCCGACCATTTCGGGGTCCAGTGCGGAGGTGGGCTCGTCAAACAGAAGAATTTCAGGGTCCATAGCCAATGCGCGGGCAATAGCTACACGCTGCTTCTGACCACCGGAAATTTGACGGGGCTTTGCGTTGATGTAGGGAGCCATGCCAACCTTTTCCAGGTAATACATAGCGTGCTTCTTGGCTTCTTCACGGCTTTTCTTGAGGACCTTTACCTGTCCAACAATGCAGTTTTCCAGAACAGTCATATTGTTAAACAGATTGAAGGATTGGAACACCATGCCCACATGGGAACGATAGGAAGCGGCGTTGAAGCCACGGCGGACCACATTTTCTCCGTGATATAGGATCTCACCGCTGGAAGGGGTTTCCAACAGATTGATGCAGCGCAGCAGGGTACTCTTGCCGGAACCGGATGCACCGAGGATGCAAGTGACATCGCCCTTGCGGACATTGAAGTCTATATCCTTGAGAACCTCGTGAGAACCGAAGGATTTGGACAGATGATTAATTTGTAAAATGATTTCGCCCATATCAACGTTCTCCTCTCGCACTGAAATTTCTGTTTTTCAGAGACTGCTTCATTGCCTCACGATGCTCCTTGCTTTGCTCGTCAAAGGGAGTGCCTCTGTCGGGATGGCTGTAGGTACCCGCGGTCATGGTTAAGCTGTCCACCTGAACCAGCTCATAACTGCTGTCGCCGTCCAGCTTCTTTTCAAACCAGCGCAGCAGGAAGGAAGCCAGAAGGGTCATGGTCAGGTAGCCGACCATTTCTACGGTGGCGGAAGGGAAATACAGGTAGCTTGCACCCACGGCTGCACGGTGTGCGGCAAAGAAATCGGGGAAGCCGATGATGAACATGACAGAGGTATCTTTTACATTGATAATAAAGTTGTTGCCGATCTGGGGCATAATATTGCGCAGAGCCTGAGGAAGAATGACGTTTGTCATGGTCTGCACATGAGTCATGCCGATAGCCTTTGCACCTTCGGTCTGACCGGGGTCAATGGAAATGATGCCGCCGCGGACGGACTCTGCCATATACGCACCGGTGTTGATGGAAACGACAAACAGCGCAGCCACCCAGATGTTTGTAAACTTCAGTGCGTTGTCGGTAAAGTAGGGGAGACCGTAGTACATGAAAACTGCCTGCAGAACCATGGGGGTGCCGCGGAATACTTCCACGTAAAGACGGACGATCACTCGTACGAGCTTCAGAATGAATCGTTTGGGCAGAGGATCGTTTTTGGAATAGGGGATGGTATTCAATACACCGCAGATAAAGCCAATCACACAGCCGATCGCAGTTGCTGCGAGGGCAAGGATCAGAGTATTGCGCATACCAACAATATAGGAGTCACCGAATTTCGTCCAAAGCTTGACGATATCGGCGCTCAGCTTAATAAGTTTATCCATGGTCGAGGCTCCTTTTTCAGTCAATCAAACTGACATACAGGGCGAAAGAACAACGGTTCTCTCGCCCTGTGTTGCTTCACTGTTTGATTCTGTGAATGTTATTGTTTATTCGCTCAGGGGCTGGATTTCGATTGCGTTTGCCATCATTTCGTTGAAATCTTCAACAGTCATTTCGGACAGAACGGAGTCAATGGCATCCTTCAGGACGGTGTTGCCCTTCATAACGGACACGCCGATGTTGACATTTTCTGCACGAACCTGTTCGGAGAACTGGAAGTCACCGTCGGTGCCGGAGAAGTCCAGAATCTTCATGCCGGGGTATGCGGCAACTGCGCCCTGTGCGGTGGGCATATCGGTGCAGATGAAGTCAACCATATCGGTTTCCAGAGCCATCAGCATTGCAGGTGCGGTTTCGGCAGCGGACTGGATGTTTGCGCCTTCAATCTGGGGCAGGCACTGGTCGTACCAAATGGTAGCAATCTGTGCGGTGCAGGAGCCGCCTGCCAGATCGGCGATGCCCTGTGCATCAGCAAATGCGCTGCCTTCCTTGGTAACGCAAACAATGGTAGCGTAGAAGTAGGGGCCTGCAAAATCAACCTGTTCAGCACGGTCAGCGGTCATGGACTGACCTGCGATAACTGCGTCAAAGGTGCCGGTCTGAACACCGGGTACCAGAGAGTCCCAGTCGGACTGGATTACTTCCAGTTCCCAACCGTTTGCTTCTGCGATCATCTTTGCAATCATAACGTCGTAGCCGTTTGCATAGGATCCGGGGACGTTGGAGATGGGGACTGCGCCGTTGGAGTCATCGCTCTGGGTCCAGTTGTAGGGAGCGTATGCACATTCCATTGCGACGGTAAGAACGCCGTCTTCTACACCGGTCACTGCTTCAACTGCATCGTTGTTGGTGTCTGCGCTGTTGTCATTGCCGCCGCAAGCAGCCAGGGACAGGATCATGGCCAGAGCCATCAGCATGCTAATCATTCTTCTCATTTTTTTCTTCACCTTTCGGAATTGTATTTTCGGGAAATTTCGTCCCTCCCGATGGGATAATAAAATTGGACCGCTTTGTAAGCGGTCCATGGGAATACGGTTTCAATACAAAAAATAGAATGATACCGAATGGCCATTGATAGCGCTTCACAAAGTAATGTGACAGTCCGGCAGATATTCTCTGACGACCCAGCTACAGAAAACCAGGCATTTTCCTGCGCTTCGGCGGTATCCCTTTCTCAATCGGCGGTTGCCCGACCTTGCCGATCAATACTCATGAGTCCCGCGCCTCTATCTCAGCGATTCAATTTGAATGCATGATACCACTGTTAAGGTGTCTTGTCAATCCCTTTTTTGAAATAAAGTGGTTTTTATTTAAACTGTTAACGTATGAAAGAAAAATGATACAAATTAAAAAAAGCCTGTACATCCGATGAATGATGTACAGGCTGATATTAACGTTCATATTCGAATTCCAGTTCGCCCAGACAGACGGTGTCGCCGTCCTTAACGCCCATGGCTTCCAGACGGTCGAAGATGCCGGCCTCGCGCATTTTGCGGTCAAAGAACATACGGCTTTCGTAGTCTTCGAAGTTGGTTGCGGCAACGATTTGGTCGATCCATGCACCGTCAACAGTCCATACGTCGTCATATTGACGGATGACAGTGTTTTCGGGAGTGCATGCTTCGTACTCGGGAGCAACATATTCGGCTTCGTAAGTGATAACAGGGGGGAGGGTCTGCAGCTTAGCAGCCACTACCTGCATCAGCTCCTGTGTACCTTCGTGGATGACGGCACACATTTCATAGAACTCATAGCCCTGCGCTTCAACGTGAGCCTTCAGTGCATCCAGCTGCTCACGATCGTCACCCAACAGGTCAGTCTTGTTTGCAACGACGATCTGAGGACGTTCTGCCAGAAGATCGGAATACTGGCTCAACTCACCGTTGATGGTGTCGAAGTCTTCGATGGGATCTCTGCCTTCGAAGCCGGAACAGTCGATGACATGCACCAGCAGTCGGCAACGGTCGATGTGACGCAGGAAGTCGTGACCCAGACCTGCACCTTCGCTTGCTCCTTCAATAATACCGGGAATGTCAGCCATAACGAAGGAGACACCGTCGGTTACATAAACGACGCCCAGATTGGGGTAGAGAGTGGTAAAGTGATAGTTTGCGATTTTGGGATGTGCCTTGGAAACTACGGACAGCAGGGTAGACTTGCCGACATTGGGGAAGCCAACCAGACCTACGTCTGCCAGCAGCTTCAGTTCCAAAACGATTTCACGTGCTTCGCCGGGGAGACCGGGCTTTGCGAAACGGGGGACCTGACGGGTAGGCGTGGCGAAGCGCTTGTTGCCCCAGCCGCCTCTGCCGCCCTTGGCCACGACCCAGTCCTTACCGTCGGACATATCGTGCATAACGGCGTTGGTTTCCTTATCACGGATTACAGTGCCTCTGGGGACCTTGATCACCAGGGGCTCGCCGCTTTTGCCGGAGCAGCGCTTGCTGCTGCCGTCCATGCCGTTCTGTGCAGTATATTTACGCTTGTAGCGGAAGTCCATCAAAGTGGACATGTTGTCATCTACCGTGAAGACAACGTCGCCGCCTCTGCCGCCGTCACCGCCGTCGGGACCGCCTGCTGCGATATAGCGCTGTCTGTGGAAGGATACGGCACCGTTGCCGCCGTTGCCGGCCTTTACGGTGATCGTAACTTTATCTACAAAAGAAGTGGCCATAGTTCCTCCTTAATCAGAATCAAAGTTGAAAAAGAAACGAGCAGGTACTGAGTACCTGCTCGCCGAAAAACAATTACTGAGTGATCTCGTAAACGGAGACCTTCTTGCGATCCTTACCCATACGTTCGAACTTGACAACACCGTCAACCTTTGCGTACAGAGTATCATCGCTACCCTTACCTACGTTAGTGCCGGGGTGGATCTTGGTGCCACGCTGTCTAACGAGGATGTTACCGGCCAGAACGTGCTGACCGTCGGCTTTCTTGGGACCAAGGCGCTTGCTTTCGCTGTCGCGACCGTTCTTGGTAGAACCCATACCTTTCTTATGTGCCATGCTTTACACCTCCATTGTGTATCGATGATAGTAGTAAGCTTAATAAAAATTAAGCGTTGATGGTCTTGATTTCGACCTTGGTGTAGGGCTGTCTGTGGCCCTGGGTGCGCTTGTAACCCTTCTTGGGCTTCATCTTGAAGACACGGATCTTCTTGCCCTTGCCGTTCTTAACAACGGTAGCGGTTACGGTTGCGCCTTCAACAACGGGAGTGCCGAACTTTGCGTTTTCGCCGTCGATAACTGCCAGAACCTGGTCGAAGTTTACTTCTGCGCCAGCTTCAACTTCCAGCTTTTCGATGAACAGAACATCGCCTTCAGCAACACGGTACTGCTTGCCACCGGTTACGATAATTGCATGCTTCATAGTGCGTTTTTCTTCCTTTCTTGCAGGTCTCGCTCTCGTAGGTGAACATGGTTCTTCCTTGACCCACTCAATGCGGCCTAAGTAGAATATCATATGTATATGTATTTGTCAATGAAAATTTACTCAAAAATTTATAAAATTTGACCAAGAATTACAGTTTTTTAATGGATACATCGCCGGTGTATAAATGCTCGACGCTTCCGTCGGAATATTTGACCACGAGACGAAGCTCTTCATCTATGCCTAATGCAGTAGCGGGGTGAATCCGGTCATTTTTAATGACTTCAACAGCCTTCCCGTCCAGCATGGAACGGCTTCTGTATTCGTCAAAGTATGCTCTGTCTTCTAACGTATTATACAGTGTGAAAAACTCGTTGAGGACTTCTGCAATAATTTGCCCGCGTAAGTCATCGACGCTGTGAGACAAAACGCTACCCGCTTTCTCTTTTATCTCATCGGGAAATTGGTTTTGAGGCGGGGTAATATTGATCCCGATTCCCAAAACCGCAAAATCAAGATCGCCGTCCGGCGTGATGGATGCCTCAGTCAAAATACCGCAGACCTTCTTGTCTTTGATGTAAATATCATTTACCCATTTGATTTGGGCGGTGTCTCCGGAGAATTTTTCCAGGACACGTGCGCAGGATACAGCCGCTGCGGTTGTAATGAGTTGACAATCTTGGGGAGGAAGCTTGGGACGAAGCAACACACTGAAGTAGATTCCCGTTTCTGCGGGAGAGAAAAAGCTTCTTCCCATACGGCCTCGTCCTGCGGTTTGTTCTGCCGCAGCAATAACGAGTCCGTGTGGTGTACCCTGTCGGCCTCGCTCTTTGAGGACTGTGTTTGTGGACGTTATCACATCATAGGTTTCTACCACAAGAGGGAGAGGGGATAAGTGTTTATAAATAGAATCGGGGGACAGTTTCATAGGGTTCTCCAAGAAAAAACGCCGTACCCAATCGGTACGGCGTTTGATTTTTACTGATTACAGCAGGTTCAGGATCAGAGTCAGAACTACGAAAACCAGAGACAGCCAAGGAGTAGCCTTAGACAGCTTGGTGTCAAGGGTCTTAGCCTGACCGCTGGTCATGAAAGTTTCAGCGCCGCCGGAAATCGCACCGGACAGACCTGCGGACTTGCCGGACTGCAGCATAACCACAGCGATGATAGCGATGCAGCAGATAACCTGAATGACAGACAGTACAGTAGTAAGCATGTATATACAATCCTTTCAGTAGTAATCGTAATCAACGACTGGCATTATAGCACAGATTGTCAATTGTTTCAAGAGTTTTTTGTGAAAAGAACGCTTATTTTGTGCGCTTTCTGAAAATCATAAAGAAGACTGCGCTGATACCCATGAGAATGGGGTAGTACAGATAGGGCATAATGTCGAAGGGAGTCAAGCCGGAGAGTGCAGCGGCGGTCAGCAGCTGAGCACCGTAGGGGATGATACCCTGACCTACAGAGCTGAAAATGTCCAGCAGAGAGGCGGAACGCTTGGGGTCTACATCGAACTCATCACTGATTTCCTTTGCAACAGGACCTGCAATGACGATTGCTACCGTATTGTTAGCGGTGCAGATATCAACCAGAAGTGCCAGTGCGGCGATGCCGAATTCAGCGCCGCGGGAATCCTTGATCATTTTGCGAATAGCTTCCAGAACGAACTGAATGCCGCCATGAACCTTGACCAGAGAAATGATGCCGGCCACTACGATGGAAATGCAGGTAATATCATACATACCGGTCACACCGTTGCCAACGACAGAGAACATATCTCCAAGAGCAATGGTGCCTGCGGCTACGCCAAATACCAGAGAGAGAACGGTGCCGGTAATCAGAACGACGAATACATTGATACCAATGAGTGCACCGATCAGAACGACCAGATAGGGGATAACCAGCAGAATGTTGTAGGGAAGAGTCTCATCAGTCTGATAGCTGCTGCCGCTGGTGATAACCAAGAAAATGATGATGGTGATGATTGCTGCAGGGAGTACGATCAGGAAGTTTTCCTTGAACTTATCCTTCATTTCGCAGCCCTGGGTCTTAACCGCGGCAATGGTTGTATCGGAAATCATGGAGAGATTATCGCCAAACATAGCGCCGCACATAACAGCACCAATGCAGATAGGCATTGCGAAGCCGGTCTTTTCACTGATGCCCACGGCGATGGGGGCAAGGGCGGTTACGGTACCGACGGATGTACCCATAGAGGTGGAGATAAAGCAGCCGATAATAAACAGACCGGCTACAGCGATGCTGCCGGGGAGAATGGTGAGGCCCAGATTAACGGTACTGGTGGCACCACCGGAAGCGGTAACGGAGCCGGAAAATGCACCTGCACAAAGGAAAATCAGACACATGGTCACGATATTGTCATCACCGATTCCCTTGGTAACGATACTGATTTTCTCATTAAAGGACAGTGCCTTGTTTTGGAGGAAGGCGACGCACAGTGCAATCAAAAATGCTACGATTGCGGGCATTGCGTAGAAGTCCCCGGTAATGATGCCGGAGCCCAAGAAAAAGACCAGAAATACACCGATGGGAAGAAGTGCCAGCGGGTTAGCTTTGGGAGTTGTTTGTTTCATAATTCTCTATCCCTTCAATTTGACTAAATCTTAATCATCATACATCAATGTTTTTTTGATTTCAACTGTTTAAAGCAAAAAAATCCCAAAAACCTTTGACTACAGAAAAGAACGCGATAATGTTGAATGCTCAAAACAAAGAAAGCTGTTCCTGCTTGCTTTCGAAGCTGCGAAGATAATGAAATATTTTATCGGGCTCGTACAGAATTCCATTGGCTATGCATTCCTGTTGAAAAATATGCGTGAGATAGGAATTGTTTGGACTGTTGCATTCATACGCCGTACCATAGTGTTGAATATATCTTTCCTTCAATCCCGGAAAATGTTTATCCAGCTGACGGTAAAAATACTCTCGATTCCCATCCCGCAAGGTTACACCAAAGCCGAAGTTGACAATTCCCTTCACATTTGCATCAATACATGCAGACAAGATGTTTCTCAGGTTATCCTCAGTGTCATTGATGAAGGGCAAAATCGGGCATAGCCACACAACCGTCGGTATTTCGGCTTTCTGCATCTCCTTCAAAACAGTAATTCGTTGGGAGGTAACCGATACATTTGGCTCAAGGATCCTGCACAGCTTGTCGTCAAAGGTGGTCAATGTCATTTGTACAACGCATTTGGTATTCCTGTTGATGCTTTTCAGAAGATCCATATCTCGTAGGATACGGTCGGATTTTGTCAGAACGGTCGCACCAAAGCCATAGCGGTCTATTAGCGCAAGACATTGGCGGGTCAGGCACAGTTCGGATTCCAGATGCAGATAGGGGTCACACATAGACCCTGTGCCGATCATACAGGGTTTTCTTTTTCGGCGCAGCTGCTGCTCCAAGATCTGTACTGCGTTGCGTTTGACTTCAATATCCTCAAAGGGGTGATCCATTTGATAGCACTTACTGCGGCTGTCGCAGTAAATGCACCCATGGGTGCAGCCCCGATAGAGATTCATTCCGTTTTGAGGAGACAGGATCGATTTATAATCCGCATAGTGCATAATGAACCTCCAAGGCTCAAAGCATGATGGTCAGAGACGTGATGATCAATACGATGATGACGATTGCAAAGGAGTTGATGGCACTGGCGAGGCCGATGTCTTCACCCAACTCTCCTGTAAATGCAGGGGCAATGGAGGGAATGGGGCTTAGACAAAGGATGACAAGTGCCTGACGTACGGCAAGCTCAAAGGGCAGCAGATGGTAGCAGCACAGTGCAAGTCCGATTGCGATGACAAAACGGCTGACAAGGAGCTTTGCGATTTTAAACAGCATTGTTTGCTGACATATTCAAAATGGAAAAGGCCTTCCAATCGCGAGTTTCTCGCATATGGATGATGTATGCGAAAATCATGAAGATGATGCCAAAGAGCAGTCCCATGGGGATCAAAAACAGCATGGAAGGGTCAAAACGGGTACCGATAAAGCTATGAATGATGGCACATGGAGCAGTGATCATTACCACAAGCTTTGTCAACACGGGGAAAGTGTTGTCGGTAAGGGCTTTGATTCGTTTTAATACATAGCCCATAATGATGGCGGCCACAAAGCAGCCCGCGCGAGTGAGAATATCCTCCATAAAACCTCGGATTATTCTGCGGTATCGATGATGACGGTTACGTCGCTGTCAATTCCGTAAAACTCCTTGAAGTACCCCATTCGGATTTGATCGATAGGGTCGGGGGCATGTAAATAGTTTTCGTATGGATATGTGGGAAGTGTAATTTCGTCAGCGTCGTAGAAGTCAGCCATTTCCATCAGTTCCATGCGAAGCCGATTACAGTGTCCGATGGCGGAGTAAACGATCACACAAGCTATGACAGGCATGATCGCCGCCGCGAGAAAAACTGTTGTGATGCGTTTTTGATGAAATGCGGAAATGATATCCTGCAAAATAAATAAAATGAAAAGGCTGACCATGATGTTCAAAGAGAAAATCAATCGATACCCTGCTTCGTTGGTGACCACCAAGGGTGCCAATAAGGCGATGCCGATAAACCAAATCCAAATCAAACGCTTTTGCATAGAACCGTTTCCTCTGTAAATCAGAAGTACTTCCAACGGTACTGCCAAAAAGTACAGAGCATTGACTGCGGCGGCGAAGGCGGAGAGCAGAAGTTTGTCAGGGGTATAGTCTGTTTGCAGCAGGAAATTCACTGTGAAGTACACTGCAAAGAGCAGATTGATTCCAAGCAGAATCTTATGCATAGCATTTTTTGGAGACTGCATAATCAGCTTATGGCTCAAAATTAGCATGACGGAAATGCACAGTATAAAATTCGCTTCTCCCGCTCGTGTTGCCAGACGGGCAGCCTGCACGAAAATATTATACAGCTTAGTGATAAGGCTGCTTTCTCCGTTTACGATCAATTGGCGATAACCGTCTACAGCTTCCCCTGAGCCGAACAGACTGGTGTACACGGAGCTGCTGAACATAACAGTCAAACCAACGATCATGCCGATAGCCATGAAAATATAATGCGTGGGAATCTTTTTCGCACGAATGTAGGATGCCACACAAGCAAGCAGGGAAAGCCCGGCCATAACAATGGAGAGATTTTCAATAAACAGCTGCCCCGCAAAAGAAATCAGCAGCAAAATGAAATTGACAGAGCTGCGGTGCTTAACGGGGGAATATTCACTTTCACAGAGGGGGAGCCATTGATGGATGCACAGAAGCATAAAGACGGATGACAGACCGAAATTTGCGAAGCCCGCTACCCAACCGTAGGTCTCGCTCCAAATCAAGCGGCTCATTGTGAGAATGAGGAGATTTGCCGCAAGAAACAGAGTGGGACGGGTGTGTTTATCCTGCCTCGCTGCGATGCACGACAGCAGGTAGGGGAGAAGAAAGAATGTGCCTCCCATAATGACCGTTTTTAGGAACACAGAGCGGGTCATAATGATTTCAAAGAAATTCCCTACATAGCGGCTGTTTACGGAGGCGGTAAGCCATTGCTGCATACCAATCTCGAGGCCCCAGTCCCAATCGTCATGGGTATAAGGGATTTGCGCGGCAAGCCATAAATAAAACACCGCAAACAATATGTAGACTAAATGTGTATAGGAAAGTTTTTTTGTTTTCATTTAATCCTTACTCCCTAAATCAGTGAATGTGGGGAATGATTTTGCTTTGCGGATGATACGAATCTTTTCCATTATAATGAAGAAAATGCCGATCCAAATCAGTACAAAGGCAACCGCCCGATGAATATTCAGCGTTTCATGGAAATAAACCAGACCCAAGATAAAGGAAATGGTGGGGCTGATGTAGTTCAGGATACCTGCCAGGTAGAGTGGAATCTCTTTTACCCCGATATTAAATAAAAGAAGAGGGACGGAGGTTACGATACCGCAAACAGGCAGAAGCAGCATGGTGGCTGTGTCGAAACGCCCCAGAACTCCTGTGCCGTTTATTTCCATATAAGCAGCCAGAAGCAGTGCAAAGGGGGTCATGCACAGGGTTTCCATGAAAAGTGATGCTTGTGCGGAGATGTTCAGAGATTTTTTTACAGCGCCGTAGGCGGAGAAGGAAACCGTAATTACAATTGCAATCACAGGGAAGGTACGATGAATGAAAATCAGGTAAAAAAGTGCCAGTGCAGCTAATAGAAAGGTAAAGGTTTCCGCCTTACTCATGCGCTCTTTGAATAGTACCAGACCGAACAGTGCCACCATGATGGGTTCGATGAAGTAACCTAAGCTGGAATCCAACACATGACCGTTGTTCACTGCGTAAATATAAACGCCCCAGTTCACAGTGATCAGAATACCGCTGATGAAACAGATGAAAAGCGCCTTTTTATTCTTAAATATCCCGATGATCTCGTCCCATTTTTTGGTTACAGTCATATAGATCGCCATAAATACCATGGACCAAATAATACGCTGGGACAGAATATATATGGAATCTACCTCTACCAAAAGATTCCAAAATAAGGTAAGGAATCCCCAAATCACATAGGACAAGGCAACAATCAAGCTATATTTGTTTTGCATTGTGTTCATGATATCATCTCTTTAGGTTTTGTCATTTGGAAAGAAAATGAATGCGGATAAAGCACTCATAACGCTGCCAAACAGGAACATTACGCCCCATATCGCAAACAGAAGGGTTATGTAGGGCTTGCCGGGGGTAGGGTGCCAATTTGCGTACCACAAGCCATCCGGCCCTAAATAGTGATACATAATGTATGAGAAT
>JAFQDR010000037.1 GCA_017415945.1 Oscillospiraceae bacterium | reverse complement strand
GAAGAAGCTGCTCGAGAAGCAGAAGGAAGGCAAGAAGCGTATGCGCCAGCTCGGTACGGTAGAAGTACCGCAGGAAGCCTTCATGAGCGTTCTGAAGCTTGATGAATAACAGGAGGATCAGTATGAAGCACGCATGTCCCCATTGCGGAGAAAAGAGCTTTTCTCCCATCCAGAAGGCCCTCGCAGGATCCCTGCGTTCCACCGGCAAGCCCTGTCCTGCCTGCGGCAGAAAATGCTGCAACGGCATGGCTTCCATCTATTTTTCCACAGTCATCAGCCTTGTGATGCTCGTGGCCTGCATCGCCATTTATCTGACCGCACAGGAGCATGTATACAGCACCATTCTCATTATTGTCATCATCCTTGTGCGCTTCCTTGCGGTGTTTGTGTTTGATATGTTCGTCGGTAAGCTCACAGAGCCCATCCGCATCATGGAATGATATGACCGGCATCTACATCCACATCCCGTTCTGTGCCAGAAAATGCCCCTACTGCGACTTTTTCTCCGCATCCTATCGCAAGGAGACAGCGGCGCGCTATGTGGGGGCTGTCATCCGGAATCTTGCGGCGTATGCCTCGGACGAGACGGTCGATACCGTCTATTTCGGCGGGGGTACGCCGTCGCTTTTGTCCGCGGAACAGATCGGTGCCATTCTTACTGCATGCGATGAAGCTTTTCATCTGGCGAAGAACGCCGAAATCACGATGGAATGCAACCCCACCGGCCGCCGCAGGGATTACCTTCGTGCGATCCGTTCAGCCGGTGTGAACCGTCTGTCCATCGGCACGCAGAGCTTCTCCGATGCACAGCTTACAATGCTCGGCCGCACACATACCGCACAGGACGGCATCCGCACCGTAATGGATGCCTGCGATGCAGGTTTTCAGAACATTTCGTGCGACCTGATGCTTGCCTGTCCCGGCCAGACCGAAGCACTTCTTACCGAAACTGTCAGAACCCTCGGCACACTGCCCATCACGCATGTATCCGCCTATCTTCTGCAGGTGGAGGAGGGGACGCCGCTCTCACAGGATGCCGCACTCCTCGGGCAGCTTCCCACGGAGGACGGTGCCGCCGATCTCTATCTGCATACCGTGCAGAGACTGGCGGAAGCGGGCTTTGCGCAGTATGAGGTCTCGAGCTTTGCCAAGGAAGGCTTCCGCAGCCGCCACAATCTCAAATACTGGCAGTGTGACCCTTATCTCGGCATTGGTGCCGGTGCCCATTCCTGCTACGGCGGAAAGCGTTTTCAGGTGCCGAAGGACATCGAGGCTTTCTGCATGTCGCCCGTCCAGCCCACATTCCTGATCGATGAAAATCCCTGCAGCAGGGAAGAGCGGCTGATGCTCTCGCTGCGGACAACGGATGGCGTCCCTGCGGAAGAATTGCCCCCTGCGGGTGTCAAAAAAATCCCGCTTCTGGAAAAAGCGGGTTATCTGAAAAATGAGCATGGACGGGTGCATCTCACACCATCCGGCTTTGCGGTTTCAAACGCCGTCATCGCCGCACTGCTTGATTAGCCGCCGTATCAAAACAAACGGGACATGTTCCACAAGAAACATGTCCCGGTATTTATTTCCCTTCTTTTTTCTGCTGGAAGTGATAGGAGATCGCCGAAAGCGGCAGAGTCGGACAGAGTTTGGCACCGATCAGTCCGAGCTTCACTGTCAGCGTCGGTACGATGATGGCCTTGTTTGCGAGCGCACGGTCGATTGCATAGCGTGCCACATAACGGGCATCGGCACTGCGCAGGGCAAAGGCCGCACCCGCACGCTCGTTGAAGCCCGTATCCACAGGCCCGGGGCACAGAACGCTGATCTGCACCTTCGAACCGCTCCGCCGCAGCTCCTCACGGATGGCAAGCGAGAGCCGCACCACATAATTCTTGGAGGCGTAATAGCTCGACAGCAGGGGGCCGGTCATGAAGCCCGCCACCGATGCCACATTCAGAATCCTTCCGCTGCCTCGCTTTTCAAAATCGCAGAGAAAGAGCTTTGTGAGGATGTGGAGTGCACGGATATTCACATCGATCAGATCCAGCTCCTGTTCGAGGGGTGTTTCCGTGAAACGGCCGAACAGGCCGTATCCGGCATTGTTGATGAGAAAATCGATCCGCAGCCCCTTGCAGAAGCGGTAGAGTGCATGGGGCGCATCACGTTCGCCGAGGTCAAGCGCAATATAACGTGTGTCGTTCCCGAAGGCCTTTGCCATCTCCTTCAGTACCTGCTCATTGCGGCCGGTCAGCACCAGCTTCCATCCAAGCTTATGCAGGTAGATCGCCATTTCCTTGCCGATGCCCGAGGTGGCACCTGTGATCAGTGCACGCATGATTGACTCCTTTCTGCGGAAAATTTCCGCACGATCCGTATACTATGCTTATAGTATAGCACTTTTTCACAGACTTTGGCAAGTATTTTCTGAAATTTCTGTGAAAATTCAGATTTTTTTGAAAAAACTATGGACTTATTTGCGAAGATGTTGTATAATATAAAGAGCTGTTTCGGCTGCT
>JAFQDR010000036.1 GCA_017415945.1 Oscillospiraceae bacterium | reverse complement strand
CCTGCAAAGGGGATTCCCTTTGCAGGTGTTTTTTTAGCTCAATCGGATGATCTCACGCCGGAGCCGTGCGATGATCCGCTTTTCCAGTCGGGATATGTAGGACTGTGATATGCCCATGCGATCGGCAACCTCTTTTTGCGTCATTTCCCGGTTGCCTTGCAGCCCGAAGCGCATTTGAATGATCTCCCGCTCCCGGGAGGATAAACGGGATACAGCGGCACACAGCAGCTGCCGATCGGTCTCTTCTTCAATGGGACGCATGACAATGTCGCTCTCTGTTCCCAATACATCGCTGAGCAGCAGTTCTTTCCCATCCCAGTCGGTATTCAACGGCTCGTCAAAGCTGACTTCACCCCGCTGGGCTGCATTTTTGCGCAGGTACATCAGGATTTCATTTTCGATGCACCGGGAGGCGTAGGTTGCCAGCTTGATGTTTTTGTCTGCCCGGAATGTATTGACAGCTTTGATCAAACCGATGGTGCCGATAGAGATCAGATCTTCGATATTGATACCGGTATTTTCAAACCGACGGGCAATGTAGACCACCAAGCGCAAGTTTCGTTCAATCAACGTCTGCCGTGCGGCGACCATTCCGTTTTCCAAATCCAAGATCAAAGAAGTTTCTTCTTCACGGCTGAGCGGTGGCGGCAGCGTATCGCTGCCGCCGATGTACATGATTTTATCCGGCCTGCTGTGTCTGCGGATCCATTGCACCAGCATCTGCAGAAATTTTCCCATATACATCTCCTTTCTTTACGCCGCCCCACAGTGCCCGATAGGTGCCGCCATCGCTGACGGAATTAGGCGTCAACGCTACCCACGCTTTGCGGTAGGTCGCTTTTCCTACCTGCACATAGTCACTTCTGACAGCCAGTAATAGGCCTGACGCCGTGCCAACACTGCGAAACGGCAGCAGTGAAAACCCACATCCCACGCCCGCCTGATGCAGGCGGGCGATTTTCTCTTCCGGCGACACCTGTTGCCGCATGACCCCGGCGATGGGATCCTCCCATTGCCCTTCCATAACCGTGTCTTCCATGACCAGCACCGGCTGGCCGCCTACCGGGTCACGCAGCGTATTCCCGGTATCGTGCAGCGCCGTAATTTCCTGTTCCTTCCCGTGTACCGAAATTCTGATCCGCATCAATTCTCCTCCTCCGTGCCGCACTCCCTGCGAAAACAGAAGACGCAGCAGCACATACATCCCGGTGGTAGTTCCCAGCAGCAGAGGCCAGCTGATGCGGGCGTAATGCAGTCGCTGCACCAGCCGATCCGGCTGACCAACTGCCAAGCCTGCTGCCAGGACAAGACCGCCCAATGCAGCGCTGAGCAGCAAAAATACGCCGGTCAGCCGCCACGGATGATGCAGTGGCCAAAACGCCGTCAATGCCATTGCGACGCCGGCTGCAATACGCAGCATAGGATGCATCAGCGGCCCACACCCCGGCAAAAACGCTGCAACAGCATAAACGGCACCGCCAAAAGCACACAGCAGCAGCCGTATTCGCTGCAGCGGCATGCCGCCGAGATGCGCTGTTGTCAGCAGCAATACATAGTCGACCAGCAGGTTCAGCAGAAAAACTTTGTCAAGGTACACCACCGTCATAGCCTCACCTCCGCCTCTGGGCCTATTATAGGCGTTGGTGGTCTGGGAAAACGGTCAAAAAAAGAAAGCGGCGAGATTTCTCTCACCGCTTTCTGCTCAACCGATATAGGGAACGATCAGCGACAGCAACATGACAACTGCCAAAAGCAGTGCAATGCCGCCTGCAACGATCTGCGTCCATTTGTTCTTCATGCCAGTTCCTCCTTCGGGATGATTCTCTTGATACTTTTTTCTACTTTGCGCCGTGGCAGCATCATTTCATGATTGCAGCCCAGGCAGCGCAGCTTGATGTCCATGCCTATGCGCAGAACTTCCCACCGCTTGCTGCCGCAAGGATGGTCCTTCTTTAACTCCAGAATATCGTGCAGGTGCAGTTCCATATGCCTTCTCCCTTACGATTCGCCTTTGATTTGTGCCCAATACTGGCGAGCAGCCTGCTCTGTCTTGTTCTCGCCATACTCATAGTAGACAGTGTCTCCCAGTTCCTCGGGGAGATAGCGCTGCTTAATGTAGTGATGGGGATAGTCATGCGGGTATTTGTAAGCAGGCACCTTCCCTGTGCCGGCGCTGTCAGCGTGAACATTCTTCAAGTGTCGCGGGATCTCACCGACACGACCACTTTCAATATCCGCCATAGCGGCAATGATGGCATTGTGTGCCGAATTGGACTTGGGCGCCGTGGCCAACAGGACAGCTGCCTCTGCCAGCGGCAGGCGGGCTTCCGGCAAGCCGATCTGCAGCGCCGCATCCACACAGGCCTTGGTGACCACAATGGCCTGTGGATACGCAAGCCCCACATCCTCAGCTGCAATGACCAGCAGGCGGCGGCAGGGCGAAAGCAGATCGCCAGCTACCAGCAGGCGGCCCAGATAGTAGACTGCCGCATCCGGGTCGGAACCACGGATGGATTTTTGCAGCGCCGAGAGCAGATCGAAATGCTCATCACCCTCCCGGTCATAACGCATTGCGCTGCGCTGTGCTAACTGTAAAGCGTCATCCCTTGTCACAACGAGGGCGCCTTCTACCGGACGAGCTGACTGATAGAGCAGCTCCACAGCGTTAACGGCTTTCCGCACATCACCGCCGCAGGCCCGGGCAACCGTCATGGGAACGGTGTCCTCCCAGCTGAAGGGCAGACTGCTGCGCCCGGCAACGATCTCCAGCGCACGTTCCACGGCAGGAACGGCCTCCTCGGCTGTCAAAGGCTTGAACTCAAACACGGTGCTGCGGGACAGCAGCGCATTATAGATGTAGAAATAGGGGTTCTCTGTGGTGGAGGCGATCAGCGTGATCTTGCCGTTCTCCATGAATTCCAGCAGGCTCTGCTGCTGTTTTTTGTTGAAGTACTGGATCTCATCCAGATACAGCAGAATGCCGTTGGGGGCCAGCATGGTGTCCACATCGGCAATGATGTTCTTCACATCCTGCAGCGAGGCGGTCGTTGCGTTCAGGTGATAGAGCGCCTTTTCCGTCTTCTTGGCAATGATGTTGGCGATAGTGGTCTTGCCGGTGCCGGAAGGCCCATAAAAAATCAGATTAGCGCTGGTGCCGCTTTCAATCAGGCGGCGCAGCAGTGCGCCCTCGCCCAAAAGATGCTTTTGCCCGGCTACTTCGTCCAGAGTCTGGGGCCGGATCTCGTCTGCCAGAGGTCGCATCACGCCGCCTCCTTTCCTGTGATCTTGCAATAGTATAGCATACCTTCGTCAAATTTGCACCCCTTAATTGCAATTTTTCCCGCAGCCTGTTATAATGGCCAGGAGGTGAAGTCGAATGAAGTCGCAAACGGAGATCCGTGCCATCATTGATGGTCTGAAAGAACTGTACCCGGAGGCGGAATGCTCTCTGGATTATCGAAAAGATTACGAACTGCTGTTTTCCGTTCGTCTGGCGGCACAGTGCACCGATGCCCGGGTCAATCAGGTCACCCCTGCCCTGTTTACCCGCTACCCCAATCTGCGTGCCTTTGCCGAAGCCGATGTGTTTGAGGTGGGGACCTATGTTCATTCCACCGGCTTTTGGCGCAACAAGGCCAAGGATCTGGTAGCCTGTGCCCAAATGCTGCTGGAGAAGTTTGACGGCAAAGTGCCGGACAACATGGAAGACTTGCTCAGTCTGCCCGGTGTCGGACGCAAGACGGCCAATCTGATTCTGGGCGATATTTACGGCAAAGAAGGTTACGTCTGCGATACCCACTGCATCCGTATTACCGGCCGTCTGGGCATTACCGATGGCAGCAAAGACCCGCTGAAGGTAGAGAAGCAGCTGCGCCAGTGCATCCCACCGGAAGAAGCCAGTGATTTCTGCCACCGCATGGTGCTTCACGGTCGAGCTCTGTGCATGGCCCGCAATCCCCAATGCACTGAGTGTCCCCTCCGCCCCCTTTGCGATTACTGGAAGGGCAGCGAATAACACAACAAGAAAGTGTCTGTCTGCGGACAGGCACTTTTTCTTTTGCGCTGACATAGATTGATGCAGAAACAAAATGCGGGAGGTTCGGTATGAATCAACAAGACATGATGTCCCGGCTGCAGCGTGACCCGGGTGCAGCACAGCGAGTGATGGAATCAGCCGATGGGCAAGCGCTGATGCAGATGCTGTCCGGCCCGGACGGCGGTGCAGGTTTACAGCAGGCCATGGCACAAGCGTCTGCCGGCAATACGACCCAGCTGGCATCCATGCTGCGACGGGTAATGCAAAGTCCCGAGGGAGCAGCACTGATCCGCAATATCGGCGGTAATCTGTTGAAATAAGAAAGGAGGACGGCGGCGTGGCGGAAATGGAAGATAAACTGAATGCGCTGCTGTCCGACCCGGCTCAGATGGCCCAGATCATGCAGTTGGCCCAGCAGCTCTCCGGCAGTATGGGCGCTGTATCCCCTCCCCCGCCGCAGCAACCACCGGCGGCGGGACTGGGCGGTCCGGACATGGCGTCTATGGCCCGGTTCCTACCACTGCTGCAGGAATTGAACAGTTCCAACAGTCAAGTAACACAGCTTTTATATGCGCTGCGTCCCTTTTTGAAGCCGGAAAAACAGGAGAAGATCCAGCGGGCGGCTAAATTGGCCCGACTCATTCACGTGGGTAAGCGGGCGCTGACGGAAATGGGGGGACTGGGAGATGTATAACCGCTACATCCGCAACGACGATGGTGTCTATGCCCGCCAGCCCCAGCCGGAGCCAAAGCCGCAGGAAGCGCCGCCTCCGCAGCCGCCTCCTCCCCCACCCCGGCCCGAACCGCCGCCCAAACCGGGCGGTGCAATTCCCGTGCTGTCGGGAATTTTGGATAAGCTGCATCTGGGCGACATTGACATCGGCGATTTACTGTTACTGCTGCTTCTGTTCCATCTCTTCCGGGAGGACGGGGATGAGGAACTGCTGATTGCCATTGGGTTGCTGCTGATATTGTAAAAAAGCACCGCTTCAGCGGTGCTTTTCTCATTCATTACGCTCTGTTTTGAGATATTTCCAAAGAAAGACAATGGCAAGAATCGCATCTGCAAAAACCAGTCCTACCAGATGAATACTCATGCGGTCAATGGCGGCAATCAAGAAAGCAACACCGGCGAGGGCCCACGCAAGAGAAGCCACCAGATACCATTTCCGTTTCCCCTGTTCTTTTGCCGACATGTCCGGGGCTTTCGTGTTCATCGGCGGCACCTGCCGTTCTTCGTCGTATTCATCCCGCAGCAGGTAGTCGATGGACACGCCGAAAAGATCGCTCAGCTTCAGCAAATTCGGTGCGTCGGGCAGCGTGCTGCCCAGTTCCCAGCGGGAGACGGCCTGCCGGGACACGCCCAATCGGTCGGCCAAATCTTCTTGTGACATGCCGGCTTTCTTTCGCAGTGTCATTAGCTTTTCTTCAAACTTCATGGAGGTCACTCCCCTTTCCTGTTGGGAATATCATAGCAAAACCGCCACCGCTCGTCTACCACAGGCATATAGCAATTCCGCAACTGAATGTAACATGCAAAAAGAGAGGTGGAATTGCTCCATCTCTCTTTTGATTGCAATGCGATTAGCCCTTCAGGGACTCCTCAACGGCCACGGCCACGGCGACGGTAGCGCCGACCATGGGGTTGTTGCCCATGCCCAGGAAGCCCATCATCTCAACGTGAGCAGGCACGGAGGAAGAACCGGCGAACTGAGCGTCGCCGTGCATACGACCCATGGTATCGGTCAGACCGTAGGAAGCGGGACCGGCAGCCATGTTGTCGGGATGCAGGGTACGGCCGGTACCACCGCCGGAAGCGACGGAGAAGTACTTCTTGCCCTGCTCAATGCATTCCTTCTTATAGGTGCCAGCCACGGGATGCTGGAAACGGGTGGGGTTGGTGGAATTGCCGGTAATGGAAACATCCACGCCCTCATGGTGCATGATGGCAACGCCTTCGCGCACATCATCAGAGCCGAAGCAGCGGACAGCAGCACGTTCACCATTGGAATAAGCAGTCTCTTTCACGATCTTCAGCTCGCCGCTGGCATAATCCAGCTGGGTCTGCACATAGGTAAAACCATTGATGCGGGAGATGATCTGCGCCGCATCCTTGCCCAGGCCGTTCAGGATGACCCGCAGGGGTTCCTTCCGGGCTTTGTTGGCGTTGCGTACGATGCCGATGGCGCCTTCCGCAGCAGCGAAGGACTCATGGCCAGCCAGGAAGGCAAAGCATTTGGTCTCTTCCCGCAGCAGCATGGCAGCCAGATTGCCGTGGCCCAGGCCGACCTTGCGGTCATCCGCCACAGAGCCGGGGATGCAGAAGGACTGCAGGCCAATGCCGATGGCTTCCGCAGCTTCCGCAGCGGTGGTGCAGCCTTTTTTAATGGCGATGGCAGCACCAATGGTATAAGCCCAGGCTGCGTTCTCAACGGCGATGGGCTGGATTCCTTTTACGATGTCATAGGGAGAAAAACCCTTGTCCGCGCAGATCTGACCGGCTTCCTCCACGGAGCCGATGCCATATTCGGCGAGGACAGCATTGATTTTGTCTAT